>JBKJMP010000010.1:0-15412 GCA_046596395.1 Gemmatimonadaceae bacterium | reverse complement strand
ATCGACACGCTCTTCAAGCTCTATCCGTGGGAGTGGATCATCAACGAGCCGTTCGGCGACCACCTGCACGTGGCCAAGACGGTGATGATCGAGCCTGCGTGGAAGATGATCCTGTCGAACAAGGGAATTCTGCCGATCCTGTGGGAGCTGAATCCCGGACACGGTAACCTGCTCCCGTCGTTCTTCGACGACCCACACGGGATGTTCGAGTATGCGAAGAAGCCGTTGCTCTCACGCGAGGGCGCGAATGTGACGGTGCATACGATGAAGGAGCACATCGAGTCGTCGGGCGACTACGGCGCGGAGGGCTATGTCTTCCAGGAGCTGGCGCCGATTCCCGAGATCGACGGCAAGCGACCGGTGATCGGGAGCTGGATCATCGGGCAGGAAGCAGGCGGAATCGGCATCCGCGAGTCGGATGGGTGGGTGACAGGCAATGGCTCGCGGTTCGTGCCGCACATCCTGAAATAGCGGGCGAGGGGCTAGACGACGAGAGGACTACCGGTTCTTGAACAGGTAGCTCGTCCACGCCAGGATCGCACCACACCTTGCCTCGCCCATTTGCTGCATGTACGCGGCGGGCACCGTGAGGGGACGGATGTAGACCTCCAGCCCCACGAGATCCCTCGTCGAGAGGTCCATCAGGTTGCCGTAACCCGCCTCGAGGCCGTCGAGCCAGACCGTCGGCGTGCACATGCCTCCTCGGCCATCGGGCACCTGCGCGGTCAATGACGCGCCGCGGAGTGACGACTGCAGTCCGGGGACGTCGCGCAGCACGTTCGTCACCGACGGATAGCGCGCGATGATCGTCGAATCCATGACGTACCCCAGCCCATTCTTGCGCCGCGTGTTGAACTCGGCCGCCATTACTCGGCCGAGCGTCGTCGCGCGTGCCGTCATGCCCGGCAGCGATGGGATGCGACTGACGCTGACCGTCACTCTTGCGGTGTCACCGGCCACGACGTCCACGCGCGCGTGCGCGGGCATCATGCCGAGGAATCGAACTTCAACCTCGCGCGTCCCTGCCGGGACGTTGCGAATCACGAAGCGCCCCGAATCGTTCGACCGCCCCTCCGATCCTCCTGCGATCACGCGCGCATGCGCGAATGGTGCGCCCGCATGATCGATGAGCTCTCCCACGACGACGCCGCGCCCCTCGAACCCCGGGGCCGCTGGACCGACGTGCAGGTCGCTCCGGAACACTCGCGGATCCATGCGGACGTCGATGCTGTCGGTGGTTGCCGCTCCGGCGGACGCGTGCACGCGGATGTCGTGCGCGCTCGTTGGCACACCGCAGATGGCATATGTGCCGGTGGAATCAGATTGGCCCCCGCGACTCCAATCAACGCGCTGAAATCGCGGGCCTGGATCGGCCACTGCGTTCAACGGCACGCGCGCGCCATCCGGATCTCTCGAAGGGGGGATCGGTACAGGCTCGGCCTTGGGGTTCGTGAATACTCGGCGGGGCGCAGTGCGTAGCGCCTCGCGTTCGCGATTCAGGAGGTCTGCCCTTGCGTGGCCGAGCCGCGCGACCGAGTCATGCCACGCAACCATGATGATCGCCTCACCAACCGGCGCGCCCGACATCGCGTGGCGAACCGTTCCGTAAACGATCCCACTGTCCGGAGGCGCAGGCCCGTTGCCACACACGGTCTTCCACAGGGTGGGGAACGACGGCGTCGAAATCCGAATGTCCTCCCGGCCATCGGTCACGCGCACTCGGCTCGACAGCCCCGGAAATCCAAGCGTGTCGAGCGTCGCGTGCTGGAGCGTGAGCAGGTACGTGCCCGGGGGCACGCGTTCGAACTCGAACCGACCGCGCGCGTCCGACGTCGTCGTCCATCCACCGCCGACCACGGCAACGAACGCATCGCTCAGCGGCCGCCCGCGCAGGCTGTCGAAGGCGATGCCGCGCACGCGCACGAATGCGGAGTCACCTTGGCGGAGGCCATGCTGGATGCCACGAGGACTCCAGCGAGCGCGACGGCGAGCGAACGGACCATGGTCGAGATTGTATGCAAAATTCCGGCTCCGCAAGGTGCAGATCCTTCGCTACGCTGAGGATGACAAATCCGCTCAGGATGACCGCGCGATAGAACCAATTGCTGGCTCGGCGAGTATTAGATGTGAAGCACTACCCAACTGGAGAACCAAGGTCATGATCAAGTCCGCCGTTCGCGTAGTAGCACTTCTCACATTCGCCGCCACATCGGCGCAGGCGGCGACCGTTCCGGCGGCTGCGCCGCTCGACACCGTCGTGTTCGGCGGCGGCTGCTTCTGGGGAGTGCAAGCCGTCTTCCAGCACGTGAACGGCGTCGTCAAGGCAACGTCCGGGTACGCAGGCGGCGGTGTGAAGAACCCGAACTACGAGCAGGTGAGCGACGGCGTAACGGGGCACGCGGAAGTCGTGCGCGTGATCTACGATCCGTCGAAAGTCTCGTACGAAAAGCTGCTCGACGTCTTCTTCCTCGTCGCACACGACCCGACGCAGCTCAATCGCCAGGGCCCCGACCGCGGCACCCAGTATCGATCAGCGCTCTTCTACATGAGCGATGCACAGAAGCAGGCGGCCGACGCATACGTCGCCAAGTTGAACAAGGCACGCACGTACAAGGGGAACGTCGTGACCCAGATCGCGCCCGCGCCGGTGTTCTACGTAGCCGAGAAGTACCACCAGGACTATGCGACGCTGCATCCGAACCAGCCGTACATCGTGATTCACGACGCGCCCAAGATCGCCGACCTCAAGTCACGGTATCCGCAACTTTGGTCGGAGAAGCTCGCGGCGCACTAACGGCGAACAGAGGGGTTTGGGGCCGAGGGTAAGGGGCTGTGGGGTGGGAGTACAGAGCCGGGTTCGGAGTAGCAGTCCACTCAACCCTCGACTCGGTTCGGAACTCCGAACTCAGTACCCCGCACCGCTCACCCCTGACTCTTCTGCTGCCTCTACTCTCTGCCTTGTATTGAAATCATGGTCGCCTGCATGAGCGCGACCACCGTGTGATCGTTCGCGACCAGCTCGCCTGAGCACACCGTGAGCGTGCGGCCTGCGCGCACGACTCGTCCGGTCGCGATGAACTCCGTGCCTGTCGCTGGGGCGAGCAGGTTCACCTTGAACTCCACGGAGAGTACTCCGGCGCGGGGCTCCATCAACGAGAGCGCCGCGTAACCGCACGCGCTGTCCACCACCGACGTCACCACACCGGCATGCAGGGAGCCATGTTGCTGCGTGAGGTCGTGGCGAAAGGAGAGCGAGATGGTCACCTCGCCGGGCTCGACGCGGTCCAGTCGCGCGCCGAGGGTGGCCATGAACTGTTGCTTCGCGAAGCTCGCACGGACGCGCGCCTCAAAGTCCGGGTCGCGCGGCGGGTGTGACATCACATGCCCACGTGCAGGCTCGTCGGGCGACGCGGCGGGTCGACGATCGCGTGGAGCGCTTTCATCACCGCCGGCCAAGCGCGCGCGTGAGGGGCGAGGACGTCGAAGTGGCCCGCTCCCGCGACGGCGTCGAGCTCCGCCTTGTCCCCCGAGCCGCGCGCCAGCGCGAGGAAACCCTTGCTCTGGCTGATGGGCACGATGGGGTCAGCGTCACCGTGCACGAGGCGCACGACGGCGCCGATCGGCACGCGGTCCTTCGGGCTCACGGCATGGTAACGCTGGGGCACCTGCTGCGACGTCCCGCCGAGCAGCGGCGCTACGGACTGGTTGCAGCCGCCGGCACCAGCACCGAACTCCACCAGGTCAGTGATGCCGGCGAGGCTCACGACGCCGAGGGGCCGGAATGGCGCGATCGCGGAGCGAAAGAGGCCGGTGGTCTCGTTCTGCTTGCGCGATGCGGCCCAGAGCGCGAGCTGCCCGCCGGCAGAGTGTCCCATGAGGACGACGCGGTTCGTGTCGAGTCGTGGATAGGCCGAATGCAGACGCCGGACATGGTCAACGCCGTGCGCAATGTCGTCGAACGTGCCGGGCCAGCCGCCGCCTGGATCGCCGATACGCCGATACTCGAGAGCCCACACCGCAAACCCCTCCTTGGCCATCGCCGCCGCCGCAGGTGCGACGTGCTTGAGGTCGTACTGCGCGCGCCAGCAGCCGCCGTGGATGAGCACTACGAGTGGCGCGGGTCCATCACCGGGGGGAAGTCGCAGCTCGCCGAACTGCAAGGTCTCGGAACCGTATGCGATACGCTGGTCTGCCGGTGGAACCACGGCGGCGGTGAGCTCGGAGTAGGCGATCATGGACCGTGCGGTGTGGTGTGTGCAGCCCTGAACTAGAAACGCGCAAGTGAGAAGCACAAGGTGCAGATCCATCGACTTTGCTCGGGATGACAGCAGGTTCGCTCGGGAGGACAACCGAATCAACGCGGTTTGCTCCGTGTCGCGACGAGGGCCTGGTAGACCAGCGTGGCAAACTTCGAATTGACGTCCGAGCGGTTGGGAAGCTGGTTCATCATGAACACGATCACGAGCCGCTCGGCGGGATCGACCTTGTAGTTGCTCGCGTACGCCCCTCCCCAGCCGAACGCGCCCACTGACGCAAGCCCGTCGGCGCCGAACCGTTCGACGGTCTCGAAGCCCAGTCCGAATCCGCGGCCCGGCGACGCGTACAACGTGCCGCTCTGGTTCGTGGTCATGAGCTCGACGGTCTTCGGCGCGAGGAGGCGGACGCCGTCCAACTCGCCGCCGTTGAGCAGCATCTGGAGAAAGCGCGCGTAGTCGGGCGCGGTGGAGAGGAGTCCCGCGCCGCCGGAGAAGTTCTTCCGCGGACCATCCACGTAATCACCCTGGCCGCGCGCGCCAACCGGCGCCGGTTGCGCCGGGCCGATAGTGTCGGCGGCGTACACGGTGACCAGCCGCTGGCGCTTGGCAGGCGGAAGGAAGAAGTGCGTGTCGTCCATGCGCAGCGGCGCGGTAATGCGCGTGCGAATGAACTCGTCGAGCGCCATGCCGGATGCACGCTCCACCACGCACCCAAGGATGTCGGTGTTATACCCATACGTCCATGCGTCGCCCGGATGGCCGGTGAAGGGCAGCGTGGCGAGACGTTCCATGGTGGCGCACACGGCTTCGTCCTTGTCCGCCGTGTACCAGCCGAAGCCGGCGGCAGGTCCGAGCCCCTTGGCCGAGTACAGTTGCGCGACGTGTGCGTCGCCACCGTACGAGATGCCGGCGGTGTGCGTGAGCAGGTCGCGAATGGTGACTTGACGCCGAGCGGGCACGGTGCGTCCGCTGTCGGCGCGCAGTGCGACCATTGTGCGACGATACGCGGGAATGAACCGGCCGACGGGATCGCCGAGCGCAATCTTGCCTTCCTCGACGAGCATGAGGACGGCCACGCTGGTGATCGCCTTCGTCTGCGACGCGATGCGGAAGACCGATGTCGGCGCCATCCGACGGCCGGCTTCCCGGTCGGTGTAGCCGACCGCGCGCTCGTACACGACCTTGCCGTCGCGCAGCACGAGTCCGACCGCGCCACCGATGCGGTTCGAGTCCACGTACTGCTGGAGGAACCGATCGACGCGGGCGAGACGATCGCGGTCGAAGCCGTTGCCCGTCTGTGCACCGATGGTGGGCGCGAGGAGCAGCGCAAACATCGTCGCGCTGAGGAAGCGTCTCATCATGAAAGACCTCGTGTGTGTCGCGTGATGACCTCGCGCACGGATTCGCTCGCGTTGATCCCCTCGAGCGGTGCGGGCAGAGCTACGCCAGCCTCGAGCATCGCCTGCACGACGCCCGCGTGATTCGCGCTGCGGTCGCCGCAGTGCCGCGATCCATAGAGTGCCCAGTCGAGCGGCGTGCCGCCATGCTCGCGCTCGACGATGTCGGTCGGGGCGCCGAGTGCCAGGAGGTCTCGCGCGAGGTCGGCGTCGCCGGTCCATGAGGCGAAGTGCAGCGCGGTCTGGTTATCGCTGCCGCGCGCGTCCACTGGCCATCCGGCATCCAGCAGCAACCGCACCCCGCGTGCGTTTCCCTGCTCAGCGGCGTCGACGAGCTTGCGCGGCTCCGATCGCTGCAGATCCTGAAGTGCACCTGGTGCGAAGTCGAGCACCGCACGCACGAGCTGTTCGTCGCCGACATCCACGGCGACGCCGAGCTTTAGCAGGTTGGGGCTTCGCTCCATGAGATCGGCGAAGATGTCCTCGTGCCCGTTCTCCCGCGCGATCACGTGCGCCGTCTTGAACTTGCCGATCGTCCAGATGTACATCGATCCACCGGCGCGCGCGTCCCTCATCGGGAAGTACTCGGTGCTCACACGCGTGTGGATCGACTCCGGATTCTGATCGAGGTGGCGGCGCACGAGATCGGCCGCGCCGAGCGCGCTGGCCATGAGGATGTCGGAGCGGCAGCCGCGGGTCACGAGGAAGCGCGCGACGTCCGGGCGATCTCGCACCATCCACTGCGCCGGCGTGGACTCGTGATCGACGTCCTTCGCGTCGATGTCGGCGCCGATATCGAGCAGGAACCTCGCGATCTCCACCGTGCTTGCGAAGTGCAGTGGCGTCTGTCCGTCGCCGCCGCGTGCGTGCACGAGTGACGGATCTGCAGCGACGAGCTGGCGTAACGTATCGAGCATGCCGAGCCGCGCAGCGGAGTGCGCGTCGATGCGGGCACCGCGGTCGAGCAGGAACGGCGCGAGCGCCGGATCGCACGTGTCCAGCACGCCGAAGCTGCCTGCCCACCAGTTGCTGCGCGCGTTGATGTCGGCGCCATGCCAGATGAGGACGTCGATCATCTCGCGGTTCCCCTGCCCGACGGCGAGCGAGAAAACGCGCGCGCCGAAGTGTCCGTCCGGGAGCGGCTCGTTCAGCCGGGGACCGAGTTCCGGGTGCCGCTCGAGGAGCGCGCCAACGGTCGTGGTATCACCCGCGTGGATGGCGCGGGCGAGTGTCTCGAAGGCGTCGGCGTCGGCGGGCATGATCAGGTTAGCGGGAGCGCGGCATACCAAGCGACGAACGCGCGCCATGCGCCGGACGTCGTGAGGCTGAGAAGAGCGGGTAGCTGCGACACGACGAAGACCGCCAACATCGTCTTCAGCACCCAGTGCGGCGCGGGGCGGTTGCGCTCCAGCCAGATGAGCGCGACGAGCACGAGATCCGTCAGCCCGAACGTGACCCACTGGTAGTTGAACGTTGGATTCGGGCCGAGCCAGAACGCGATGCGAATCAGGATCGGATCGATGAGCGTGAGCCCCGTGCAGATCATGAAGCGCGCGTGAATCTCCTTGCGCGCCTTATACTGGATCGCCATCGCATACGCGAGCGCGAACACGATGGCGAGCGAGACCTGCAGGTACAGGACGTACTCCTGGATGGCGTAGGCCTGGGGGGTGAGTCCCTGCAGGCGGCTGTGCGCGAGGAGCAACATGCTCGCGATGACCATCGGCGCGACGGCGTATGACGCCTTGCCGATCGAGCGGTGCAGCGACAACCGCTTGTGACGAATAAGCGTCGGCTGGGCGACGAGCAGCAGCATCCACACGGTGGCCGTGAGCGCGTGCATGTGTGTGTAGAAGCTCGTCTTCGCCGACACCGGCGAGAGGTAGCTCGGCCAGAATGCGAGGGCGGCGAGTGCGAGAAGGGCGGCGAACCACCGCGCACTCTGCGTATAGTCGAGTGCACGCAGCGAGGATCGCTTCGGGACGGGTGCGGCGAGGGCGTCGGTGGGCAGGGAGCGGTCGGTTGGAGTCCGGATAAAGTGGCTTGCTGGGGCGCGGGAAGCCAACGAACAACCCGTTTTCTGTTTTCCGTTTTCCGTCTCTGCCCCGTTCCCGTTCCCGTTCCCGTTCTCCGTTCTCCGTTCTCCGTTCTCCGTTCTCCGTTGTCCGTTGTCCGTTGTCTGTTCCCTGTTCCTGATTAGCCGACCGATGAGGCCAATCCCTGCTCCTCGTCATTCATCTCCGCCACGATATCCCCGAACAACGGAGTGCTGAGATACCGCTCGCCCGTATCCGGTAGCATCACCAGGATCACCGCCCCCTGCGAGGCCTCCGCTGCAACCTTCTGCGCCGCCGCGAACGTGCCACCGGCCGACACGCCCACGAAAATCCCCTCCTTCTGCGCCAGCTGCCGGCTCCAGTGCATCGACTCGGCATTCGACGTCGTGATCACCCGGTCGATGAGCTTCATATCCACTGCATCACCCGTGAGCTTCGGGATGAAGTCCGGGCTCCAGCCCTGGATCGGGTGCGGCGTCCACGACGGGTGGCTCGCGACCGCCGAGCCATCTGGGTTGCGATCCTGCGCGGTGCCGCTCGTCAGCATCGCCGCATCAGCCGGCTCGCACACAATGATCTTCGTCTCTGGACGTTCCTTCCGCAGCACTCGGCCCACACCCTTCAACGTGCCGCCGGTGCCGAAGCCAGTTACGAAGTAATCGAGACGCCCTCCCGCGAAGTCGGTGATGATCTCACGCGCCGTCGTGCGCGAATGCATGTCGGCGTTGGCTTCGTTCTCGAACTGGCGCGTCTGGAACCAGCCGTGCTTCTCCGCGAGCGCCCGCGCCTTGCGCACCATGCCCGTCCCGCGCTCCGCCGCGGGCGTCAGCACCACCTTCGCCCCGAGAAAGCGCATCAGCTTTCGCCGCTCCACGCTGAACGACTCGGCCATCGTGACGACGAGTGGATATCCTTTCTGGGCGCACACCATCGCGAGACCGATCCCGGTGTTGCCGCTCGTCGCCTCGATCACGGTCTGCCCGGGCTTCAGCGCGCCCGAGCGTTCGGCGTCCTCGATGACGCCGAGTGCGAGGCGGTCCTTCACGGAGCCGAGTGGGTTGAAGGCTTCCACCTTCACGTGGATCTCGATGCCTGCGGGTGCGAGCTTGCCGATTTTCACGACGGGCGTGTTGCCAACCGTCTCGAGGATGTTCGCGTATCTGGCCATGGGCTCTTCTGGTGGAGGATCGGGTGAAATTAGCGGCGCGGTGAGGAGTTGGTGAGTTCGTGCATCGAGAGGCGCGAAAACGTGGCGGTGCGCGACATTCCATCCGATAAACTGATGAGCACCGACATGCGCGCATGAAGAAGTTCGAGCGACTGGAGACGGCAACGACGCCGAGCGGGACGGTGCTCGAGTTGTGTCGCCACGACACAGCGTACATCCTGCGCGTGAATGGCGCCGAGCTTATGTCCACGCGGCACCACCACTCGGAGGACCGCCTGGGTGAGGTGGTCTGCGAGCCGTTGCGCGGGCGGGCTGGCGCGCGCGTCCTGATCGGCGGGCTGGGGTTCGGCTTCACGCTGCGTGCGGTGCTCCGCGAGCTGGATGCGAGCGCGGAGGTCGTCGTCGCCGAGCTGATGGCAGAGATCATCCGCTGGAACCTGAACGAGGACTACGCTCTGTCGTCCGATGCGCTGCGTGATCCTCGAGTCACGGTTCGGCATGAGGACGTGATGCGGGTGCTCGCCGACAGTCCGGGATCCTTCGACGCGATCGCGCTCGACACGGACAATGGAGTCGATGCGATGACGACTGCCGAGAATGCGCAGCTGTACGATGACCGGGGGATTCGCCTGGCTGTCGCAGCGCTGCGACCGGGCGGGACGCTGGCGTATTGGTCGGCGAGTGCCGATGCGCGGTTCGTGAAGGCTCTGCGCCGGACGGGGCTGGAGGTTCGTGCTGAGGAGGTGCGTACGCTGGCCACAGGTGGGGCGGTGCATTCGATCTATGTGGCCTCAGCAGCTCGCTGATTTCGCCAGCCAGCCAGTAAGCGAGCTTACGCTCGGAGGCGGATTTGACGGATGAATTGCGATTTGACGGATCGCTCCGTGAAAGGGAAGGCCTTCGTAGCAATCCGCCCCGAAGAAATCACGGATCTTGTCCACCTTTGAACCTCGATGCCGATCCTGTCGCACCGACACACGACCCTACACGGAGCAATCCGTACGATGGCAGTGAAATCCGTCAAATCCGGAGCAAAAATGTCGTTGATTCTGGGCCTGTACGAGAAATCCGAAAAGCAGCTTTTGACAATCCCAATCAACTGTTGACATATCAACATAGCTGAATTTTCAGCAGAAGCTCCCCAGCACCGTACCCTCACATGTCTTCCCCGGCGATGACCGACAAATCCGAGACGTCAACACTCTCCTGCCCAGGACACTGCGGACGCCCGCGACGACGTGCTCGCGCACGTGGTACGCACCTACTTCGCCGGCTCGCCGGAACAGGCCGTCACCGCATTGCTCCGCATGTCCGACGTCGATATGAAGGACGACGAGGTCGAGCGTCTGCGCGAGACCATCCGCCGCGCACGGCAGAGCGGGAGGTAGGTCATGATCGACTCCCTGTTCACCAGAGCGCAGGCGTGGAACGTCTCGCTCCTGCTGCTGCTCGCATCCTGATGGCGGCGGTACTCTTGATCGCGCCGCTGGCGGCTCAGGCGCAGGGCACGGAAGAGTTCCGTCTCGCGGTGCTCACCAACGAACGGGCGCCTGATGGCTGGTATGCATGCGGTCGCGCGTTGTACAAGGCGGAGAAGTACCGCGATGCGCAGTCGCAGCGCTGGACCGAGTTGGCGGGGGGTCAGTATCCCTTCGCCAGCCCGTCGCCACGCGGGCCGGCCCTGCCCTTGAAGCGCATCCCCATTCCGCCTGCGTCGTACTCGATCGAGGACATCGACAATGGAGTTCACTCAGGAACGGATCCGGTCGGCACACCACGAGCGTATTATTCATCATGCTCAAGTCACGCTGGCGCACCTGGAATAACACCGCGTTTCTCCATCTCGACTATGCCGACTTCGGGCGCGACCTCGAGGGGCTGCGCGCCGAGGTGATAGAGGCCGATGCGGAAATGATGCACGAGCCAAAGGGGACGGTCCTCGTCCTGATCGACCTTCGCAACACCGTCGCGACGCCCGCCGTCGTCCAGTTGTTCAAGGAGAGCTCGGCCGTAACGACGCCGTACGTCCGGCGTCATGCGCTCATCGGGATCACGGGACTGAAGCGATTCCTCGCGGACAAGGTCGCGCGGCTCGCCGGGCGTCCGATGCGGCTGTTCGAAACGGAAGAGGATGCGATGAACTGGCTCACGAGTGCTCCAGCACTGCCGACGGCCGGTGACGGCGACGTGATCGGCGTAGCGCCCTAGCCGATTGCGGCAGCACCCGAACAGCCGACCCTTCTTGATTTACATTGGAGGGATTGAGCGGATGTCGCCTCCCACCGTGAACGATCATGCCAACCGACAAGGGCTACGCCCACCCAGACGCACTCGTCTCCACGGAATGGCTCGCCGAGCACCTGAATGATCCCGACGTCCGCATCCTCGAGAGCGACGAGGATCTTCTCCTGTACGGCATGGGCCACGTGCCGAACGCACAGAAGATCGACTGGCACGAGGACCTCAACGACCCGATCTCGCGCGACTACGTGAGTCGCGAGGGTTTTCAGGCGCTGCTTCGCCGGCTCGGCATCGACGAGTCGAAGACGGTCGTCTTCTACGGCGACAAGAACAACTGGTGGGCAACGTATGCGTTCTGGGTCTTCCAGCTTTTCGGGTTCAAGAATGCGAGGATCGTGGACGGCGGGCGCATCAAGTGGGAGCAGGAGGGACGTCCGCTCGTGGAGGATGTACCCACGTTCGCCCCGACCAACTACGTGGCGCCCGAGCGCGACGACGCGCGCATTCGCGCGTTTCGCGACGAGGTACTCGCGCACAGCGAGGCCGGCAAGCCGCTGATCGACGTCCGTTCTCCCGACGAGTTCAGCGGCGTGAAGACGCACATGGCCGAGTATCCGCAGGAGGGCGTGTTGCGCGGCGGGCACATTCGCGGCGCGAAGAGCGTCCCGTGGGCGCGCGCGGCGAACTCCGATGGCAGCTTCAAGTCGGCCGATGAACTGCGCGCAATTTATGAAGGCGAGGCAGGGCTCAAGCCCGACAGCGACGTCGTCGCCTACTGCCGCATCGGCGAGCGGTCGAGCCACACCTGGTTCGTGCTCACCCACCTGCTCGGCTACGAGAAGGTGCGCAACTACGACGGAAGCTGGACCGAGTGGGGCAACTCGGTGCGCATGCCCATCGAGCGATGAGCGGGCCGGTGATGAACGTCGGCGTCAGCTGGAAGGGCGGACGCCGCTACGAGGTGAGTCAGGGCAGTGCTGCCACCATCGTGCTCGATGGCGAGCGCGTCGCCGGCCCCGGACCGGTGGCCACGCTGCTCGGCGCACTCGCTTCCTGTTCGGCGATGGACATCGTGGACTACCTCGAGAAGCGTCGCACGCCCGTGACGCGATTGGACGTCGCAGTGAGCGGCGTGCGAAATGCCTCCGTACCGCAGCGGGTGTTGAGCGCGCGGCTCGAGTTCGCGATCGACGGCGAGGGCATCGAGGCCGAGCATGCGGAGCGGAGCATCGCGCTCGCGTTCGCGACGTACTGCTCGGTGGCGGCGACGCTGGCACCGGACGTCGAGCTCGCGACGCGGCTCGTTCTCAATGGTGTGGCGCGCGAGGATGTCATGCACCCGCGGTCGCCCTAGCGGCGACCGCGCGCAGCCAGAACACGCGAATCAACGCACTGCCGGGGTAGATCAGCCGCCAGTACATCGCGAAGCCGCGGCGTGCACCAATGCTGCTCGCGAACACGCGCGTCTCCGTCGTGACCAGCGACTCGCCGGCGCCAGCCGGCGAGACGTGGAAGTTCATGGCGGCAATCGCGTATCCGGGCGGCAACGTCGAGCGGAACATCTCGGGCGTGCGTGGGATGCGCTCGCCGCTGCGCGGCCCCACGACCACCGTGCCGATTATTATCTCGTGCGGCGGATCGTGCACCAGCCGCATGAAGCCACCGGCGAGTGCGACGTCGAGCAACGGCTTGTCGGTGCCGGCATTGAGGATGCTTTCGGGGAGGTCGCGTCCGCCGCGACGGATCCACGTGAGCGCGTTGAACAGCCAGATCTCGTCCGCGCGCACGCTCTCGATTGCCGCGAACACGCGCTCCGGCGGCGCGGCGATTCTGAGCGCGTGGCGCTCGCTGAAGTGCCATACTGAGGTGAGCTCGTCGAGCTTCGTCGTTGCCGATGAGATTCGGTACTCGCGAGCCGGGTAGCGTAGCCCAACGAGCGCGATCAGGAGCCCCACGCCCGCGACGATCATCGCTCGCGGCCGAGTGGGAGCGCCGAGCCGGGGCACGGGCCGGATGGTGAGCAGCAGCCCGATCAAGGCGACGACGAAGCCGGTGTAGACGATCGCGGAGCCGATGAGCGAGTCGCGATTCATGTCCGACAAGTAACGGTCCCCGCGCGCGGCGCGTAAGATTCACGAGGAATGAAGGTGCAGATTCTCGCCTCGCGCGGCTCGCTCCGAATGACATTCTCGGTCAACCTGAGCGCAGCCCCGTTGTCATCCTGAGCGCAGCGAAGGATCTGCACTTGATGTTTTTCCACTATCTCGTCGCCACAATCCATGAGTGGAGTCCGAATGCGGAACGTTCGATTCGCCTGTGCGTGTCTTGCTGCTGTCGCACTTGCGACTGCACTGCCTGCGGGCGCCCAGAAGCTCAACCAGTACGGCAATCCGGAACGGCTGCGCCCCGCGCCGACCACGGCCGAGATCACCGAGCGCGACCTCAAGATTCGCCTCTATCAGTTCTCCGACGACTCCATGCAGGGGCGCCAGGTCGGGCGCATCGGGAACAAGAAGGGCACCGACTATCTCGCGGCCGAGGTGAAGCGGCTCGGCCTCGTGCCCGCGGGTGACAACGGGACCTACTTCCAGGTACTTCCGTTCCACCTGCACCAGTACACGAACCACTCGCGGCTGACCGCGAACGGCAATCCGATTCAGTGGGGTTCCGAGTGGGTCGCCGTCCCTGGGACGCGAGCGCCGCGGCCGATCAACAACGTCGAGGTGATCTTCGGTGGCGTCACGGGCGACACGACAACGCAGATTTCGGCCGCGGAGGCGGCGGGCAAGCTCGTGGTGTTGCTACCGGCGCCGCCGGCCATGCCTGGCGCACCTACCGGCGGTCGCGGCGGCGGGTTCGGTGGCGGACAGGCGGCATCGCGCTTTGCCGACGCGGTCGCCATCGCGACCGTCGATCTCGATGGGCTTACCCCCACGCAGCGCGCAGCGATCAACATCCCGATCGTCGCGCGACAGACGCCGTTCCCCGCGGGGGGACCCGGCTTCGGCGGCGGAGCGGCTCCCGTAGCGGGTGCTCCGGTCGATTCACTCGCGGTCGCGCGCCGGCAGATCGCCGCGTTCGCGCCGCAAGCCGTCCTGCGCCTCACGCGCGGCGCGGCCGCGAAGCTGTTCAACCGCAGCATCGACGGCATTCCGACGGGCACCGTCCGCGGATCGGTGACTGCGTCGCTCGACTTCGTCGAGCTGCCAAGCGACTGGGCGCGCAACGTCGTCGCCGTCATCCCGGGCAGTGATCCCACGCTGAAGCACGAGTACGTCGCGCTCGGCGCGCACAACGATCACGTCGGCTTCACCGCGCAGGCGGTGGACAAGGACTCGCTCAAGGCGTTCAACAACGCGCGCAACCGGATGTTGCTCGCCAAGGACATGATCGCCCTCACGCAGGCTGAGCTCGCGAGCATCCGGGTGAACATGGACAGCATTCGCCGGCTCGTCCCGAAGGCGCGGCTCGACTCCATCAACAACGGCGCCGACGACGACGGCTCGGGTTCGATGGCCGTGCTCGAGATGGCCGAACAGATCCAGAACATGCGCGTGAAGCCGAAGCGCTCGATGCTGTTCGTCTGGCACACCGGCGAGGAGGGCGGGCTCGTTGGCTCGCGTCACTTCACGCTCAACCCCACGGTTCCGATCGACTCGATCGTCGCAGCGCTCAACATCGACATGATCGGCCGCGGCCGCGCGGAAGACCTTCCAGGCGGCGGCTCCGACTACCTCGGCGTCGTGGGCTCGTTCTTCGACTCCAAGGACCTCGGCGACCTCGTCGTTGACGTGAACAAGCGGCGCTCGGCGCCGCTCAATCTCGACAACAGGTACGACACGACGCTGACGTGGACGGGCTACAACAATCTTTACGGCCGCAGCGACCACGTGAACTATGCGCGTGCCGGCGTGCCGATCGCATTCTTCTTCACGGGGCTGCACGGCGACTACCACCAGCGGACGGACGAGGCGGAGTTCATCGACTATCCGCACTACGCGCGGATCACGAACTACATCCGTGACATCGCGCTCGAGGTGGCGAACGGTCCTCGGCCGCGGATCAATGGGTCGCGTCCGGCAAAGCCGCCGAAGGCGCTAGTGCCCTAGTTGATGACCAGGGGCCCGGACTTCACCGTTCCATAGGTATCGCCTCGCGCCGACACGGAGAGGGAACGTCAGGAGCGGCTCGAGGGCGGTGGGGTGGCGATCACCGCGGCCTGGGCTCGCCCAGCCGCGCGGCCGCGCGCACGTACTCGGCGGCGGCGCCATGCGTGGCCCACCATACCCTGCC
>JBKJMP010000615.1:0-9930 GCA_046596395.1 Gemmatimonadaceae bacterium | reverse complement strand
TCCTTCTTCGCGTAGCTGAACGCCTCGAACACGGAGACGCGACCGTCCTTGTCGGCGTCGGCCTCGCTTCCCGTGAGGCCGCGCACGAACGGTCGCGCGAACGTGGCCTCGTTGCGCTCGATCGCCGTCTTCGTTGCCGCGACGATGATGCGCCCCTTGCCCGCGAGCACAGGCACGAAGTCGCCGCTGCCGCTCGCGGCATTCACGAACACCACAGACTGGCGCGTGAAGCCGGAAAGCCATGACGCGAAGTCAGCGGCGGTGGCGTCTGGGCCAGGGAGGTTCACGCGCGACTTTGCCCCCTCGCCGGCGCCGTGGCCATTGAGGAACACGAGCACCACGTCCCCGGGCGCCACCCGCTGCGACACCCGGAGGAATGCCTTCGCGATCTCCTCCTTCCTGGACGACGCACGCGTGGCCGAAGGCGCTCCCGAATGCTCCTCCGAGAGCACGATGAGGCTGGCGTCGGCGACGTTCCATTTCTTGCGCGCCGAATCCGCGAGCGTCGCCGCCGCTTCGCGAAACACCGCCTTGTACTGTGGCTCACCGGCGAGCCCGCTGATGATCATCACGTGCGTCTGCTGCGCGTGCGCCGCGCCGGCCATGAGGCACAATGCCAACGCTGTCGTCAAGGACTTCATCACGCCAACCCCCGCCTTCTGCGATACACCCACTCTGACCCCAACAGCGCCGCCAACAGAAAGAATACTGCGGGCATGTCCCAGAGGTCCCTTGCGTCGCGTACCGTGACTCCGCTCTCCGTGAAGATCACGTCGTCAGCGAGCTGTTCCGCGTCCTTGAGTGCGTAGTAGCGTCCGCCCGTCTCCGACGCGATACGCCTGAGCAGCGGCGTTCGCAGCTCGGCCTGCTCCACGTCCGCGCCCTGATCATCCGCGAGCAGCGAGCCTGGCGCGGAGCGAATGGTGTCGCGCCCCTGCCGAGCAACGGCAGTGAGCGCGTAGACACCGGCCTCGTCGGCGATGAAGCGTCCCGTGTACGAGCCATCCTCGCGCAACGACCACTCCATCGGCACGTCCACGAGACGACCACTTGGCGTCGTTACACTCGCCGTCACCGACGCGCTGTTCACGTCCTGGAACGTGGAGTCGGTCACATGCGCGCGTAGCGTCACCGGCTCGCCCGGACCGACGCGCGCCGGAACGGCGGCGATCTCGATCGGATCCGGCACGCCCTCGACCATCCAACGGATCAACTGCCGCCAGAGCGTGGCGTGCGTCTCATCCTCGACGGGCATGCTCGCATGCATCCGCCACAGCCACGTGTCCTGCACGCCGAACACCGCACCCATCCCACGACCGTAGCGCTGGAAAGCGAGCAGCGGCGAGTCGGGACGACCGCTGCTCTTGTCGGCCGTGCTGCCGCGCAGGAGCACCGTGGCACCCGGACGCAGCGCGCCAAGCTTGTTCACCGACGTCAGCGGCGGAAGCGAATCCCAGCGCGCCGCGTTCGCCGCGTCCGTTGCACGCAGCTGAAGCGCGGCGATGTTGAGCCCCGCGGGCGTAGGCCGCACCGCGAGCTCCAGTGCCGGCGCTTCCGAATCCACCGTCACTCGCTCGAGCGCTACCGGCAACACTTCCGCCATCGGCGTACCCGCAAAGCCACCCTCGGCGAGCGCCGAGCGTCCGCCCAGCGCCAGCAGGCTGCCGCCGCGCTGGCTCACGAAATCAGCGAGCATGCGGAGCTGGTCGCCCGAGAAGAACGACGACTCGATGCTGCCGAGGATGATCGCGCGGTACTGGAACAGCTCCTCGCGACGCACGGGGAATCCGCTCACCAACTCCATGCTGTCCCGCACGCCGAGTCGGAGAAACTTCTTCTCGGCACTCCGCATCAACCCGACGACTTGCAGACTGCTGTCATCGGCCACCGCGCGTCGCAGGAACGCAAACTCGGAGCGCGGCTCGCCTTCGACATATAGAACGCGCGCAGGACCGGGCCGCACCTGGAGGACGGTATGGTAGGCGTTGTTCTCGGTGACCGTCTCGCCCGAGAGGGGCTTCGCCTTCACCGAAAGGCGATACGTACCCGGCTCGAGCGGCGGAACGCGCAGCCGCGTCCGCGCGATATCGCCCGCGTCGGGGAGACGAATCTCCTCCGTCGCGACGATGCGCCCGTTCGCCTCCACCGTAACCGTGGTCCGCTCACCCCCAGCGCCACGCACGCCGATCGCCGCCTCGAGCAGGATCGTGGAGCCCGCGAGGACCGAGGGAGGCGACGTCACGCGCTCGATGGCAACGTCTCGCGCAAAGCGCTCCTGGCCGATGCCCACGGTGTAGACCGGCACCCGCCGCGCGCGAAGACCCAACAATGAGGCGCCGAGGTCGGTCCCGCCGTTATCGGCGCCGTCGGTGACGACGATGACGCCCGCGAGTGGCATCCCCGCGAGGTCCTCACGCGTGACGTCGAGTGCGCCGGCGAGATCCGTCCGCGCGCCGGCCGCCGTAAGCACCTTTGCGCCCGATGACGGCCCTGCGTCCGCTGCGAAACGGAAGGTGCGAAGCGCGAACTTCTCGGAGAGCTTCTGAAGTAGCGCGCTCGAGTCGGCGAAGACGCGCTGCAGCGCACTCAACCGCGTGCCGTCGTCCACGTCGCGGAGGCGCATGCTGCGTGAGTCGTCGAACAGCACTGCCAGCACGTTGCGCTGCGCAACCGCACTCGAGACAACGATCGTGGGGCGCAGGAGGCATCCCAGGACGATTGCGACGCAGAGAACCCGGAACACCCCGAGCACGGTGCGGTCCCTCGCGCTCACCATCTGCACGCGGCGGTACATCGCGATGATGAGCACCAGCGCCACGACGCCGATCGCGGCCAGCAGCACCACAGGAATCACGGGCGCGAGTACGACGTCTCCGCGCTCGTACACGCGGAGCGGATACTTGAAGAGAAAGGTCAGGACGGACTCGAACGCTGCTCCCAATCAGGCTCCAACGCTGAACGTGCACGTGTGGACGTGTTCGAACGCCACCTTGCAGCGGGAGGCGCGGAAAACGAGTCGCGATGCTCGCGCCCAGACTTCGGCGCGCAATGCCCTTCCATTGAACCGATAGTGCTTTCCCCTTCTACGCGTTGGGGCGACCAATGGTTCGACACTTCGCACCCGATGAACGTCAGCGACCGGTGCGGAAGGCCAGACCCTGCGACGAACGTTGCGGCGGACCAGGCAATAGACCGGCGATCATGACGCCTGAGATGCTCCGATGGTTTTCCTCCGTGTCATCCGTGTCCTCCGTGGTAAAATTGCTGTTCAGGCACTGTGAAAGCCTGATCGTCGGGGACGCCAGGGATGGCCTGAACTTATATATAGGCGCCGAGCCGTTCAGGGTACGACGCACGTCAGACCCTTTCGCGAGTCCAATCAAACCGCCCGTGAATAGTCTCTGGAACGACAAGGAAGCCGCCGATTTCGGCACCGATCCACTGAAGCTCCGTGCCTATACATCACGGCTGCTCGGCCAAGAGTCGTCGCTGGTGCTACATGGAGGCGGCAACACCTCCGTGAAGGCCGACGCACCCAACTTGTTCGGCGACATGGAACGCCTCCTCCACATCAAGGGAAGCGGCTGGGACCTCGCCACCATCCAGCCCGCCGGCTTCGCCCCGGTGAAGCTCGACGTCCTGCTCCGCATGGCCGAGCTGCCCGTGCTCTCCGATGCCGACATGGTGCGCGCCCAACGCGCGGCCATGACCGATCCCTCGGCGCCGAGTCCATCCGTCGAGGCGATCCTCCACGCGATCATCCCGTTCGACTACGTGGACCACACGCATGCCGATGCCACCGTCGCCGTGAGCAACACCGCCGGCGGCGACGAGCGCATCCGCGAGATCTACGGCGATCGCGTGCTGTACGTCCCGTACGTCATGCCCGGGTTCGCGCTTGCGCGGAAGGTCTACGAGATGACTCGCAAGGCCGACTGGTCGCAGCTCGACGGCATCGTCCTCCTGCATCACGGCGTCTTCAGCTTCGGGAACACGGCGCGCGAGTCGTACGAGCGCATGATCGAGCTCGTTACGCGCGCCGAGCACTATCTCGAGCGGCACGGTGCGGTGAACATCGATGTGCATAACGTCGAACCCGCGGCAGACGTCGAGCTCCACCTCGCCCGGCTTCGCGCGGCGGTATCACGGGCGGCAGGCCGCCCCATGATTCTCCAGCTCGACGCGAGCGCCGAGGCGCTGAGCTTCGGTGCGCGTGGCGACGTTCGCGACATCGCGACGCGCGGCCCGCTCACCCCCGATCACGTCATTCGCACGAAGGTCATTCCGCTCGTACTCGGCGACGAGTCCGCGCCGGATGCAGTCGCTCGTTACGCCGAGTCATATCGCGCGTACTTCGACCGACACGCCTCGGCCGACCTTCGCTGCCTCGATCCCGCTCCGCGCTGGATCGTCTGGCCCGGCCGCGGCACCGTCGCGATCGGCGCAAGCGTGAAGGACGCCGCCATCGTCACCGACATCGCCCGCCACACCGTGCGCGCTGTACAGTGGGCACAATCACTCGGTGGATGGCAGGCACTCGGCGAAGCGGAGTTGTTCGACGTGGAGTACTGGGAGCTCGAGCAGGCAAAGCTTCGCGGTGGCGGCGCGCCGCTGCCGCTTCAGGGCAGGGTCGCGATCGTCACCGGAGCCGCGAGCGGTATCGGGCGCGCGTGTGCCGAGATGCTCGCGGCGCATGGTGCGGCGGTGATGGCGCTCGACATCAATCACGACGTGGAGCGCATCTTCGCGAAGGGAGCACTCGTGGGCAACGCGTGTGACGTGACCGACGCCGATGCCGTGACCGCAGCGGTACACGCGACGGTTCGTCGTTTTGGCGGACTCGATATCCTCGTCAGCAATGCGGGGCTGTTCACGCCGAGCCAGACTTTGGAGCAGATGGCCGACGACGTGTGGAGCCGCAGTCTCGACCTGAACCTCACGAGCCATCAGCGACTGCTGCGCACCTGCATTCCGTTCCTGCGCGAGGGTGCCGAGCCCGCCGTCGTAATCATGGCGTCGAAGAATGTACCAGCACCGGGACCGGGCGCCGGAGCATACTCGGTCGCGAAGGCGGGGCTCACGCAGCTCGGCCGCATCGCTGCACTCGAGCTGGCCAAGGACGGCATCCGCGTGAACATGCTGCATCCGCATGCGGTGTTCGACACGGGCGCGTGGACGCCGGAGGTACTCGCGGAGCGGGCGAAGGCCTACGGGCTCACAGCGGAGCAGTACAAGAGCAATAATCTGTTAAGAATCGAGGTAACGTCGCGCGACGTTGCGGCGCTCGCCTGCGCTATGGCCGGTCCTGTTTTTCGGGCGACGACGGGCGCCCAGGTCCCCGTGGACGGCGGCAACGAGCGGGTGGTGTAGCGGTCCCGCTGAGCCGTGCCAGACGACGGTTCGCGCCAGACGTTTCTGTTGCGTATTGTCGTCCGTTGCCCCATTCTGTGGTCCACTTCAGTCCGCTCAGGCACGCACTCCTGATCCCGCACCTTTTGAGGCACCATGCGTCGAACCGCGTTCGCGCTGCTTTTGCCCGTATTCGCGGCTACCCTCAGTGCACAGCCCGTCGCCACGAGCGGGCCGGCCTTGGGCAGCACCACCATTGACTTCAACACCCTGAACAATGGCGACATCCTCACCACACAGTACGCCGGGTTGAGTATGACCGTGAGCGGCGGCGCCTGCGCGAATGCCTTCTTTAGCAATGTCTTCAACAACGCCGGCGATCCGATTCAGATCTCCAACTTCGCTGGCAGCGGCAGTTCCTGCGGCGGCGCCAGTACGAACCCGTATCCGGCGCTCACGTTCACCTTCTCGAGCCCCATCACGTCGTTCGGATTCATGGGCTTGTCGAACGGCCAGATCTTCCTCGACAACGGTAACGGCACAGTTGCGTTCCAGGCGCGATTGGTCGAGGCCCTCGTGTGGATAGGCATCGCTGACGCGACCCCGTTCACCTCGGTCATTGCGAGCGCGAATTCTAACGGCGCGTTCATCTTCGACGATCTCGCCTTCGAGGGAGCGGTGGTCGCTACGCCGGAGCCCGCATCGATGGCGCTGCTTGCCACGGGACTGCTCGGCATCGGGTTTCTAACGCGTCGGCGGAAGGCCTGACGATCTAGCTCGCTGTTGTCGCGATAGGCGGGGCTCCCTCGGGAGCCCCGCTTTTTCTATCAACAGGACTGGACGCGCCTCACGACTCGCCGCATCCTCCACTCGCCACGCTGTGAGCCACACGGCCATCCGGAGAGCCTGACATGCAGATCCGCACTCTCGTCTTCACTGCGGCCGTCGCCGCGGCCGTGATAGTCACCACCGGCGCACTACCGCGCGATGGCGCCGAGAACACCGGGGCACTCGGCATCGAGGAGCTCGAGGACATTCGTCTGTCGATGTCGGGGTACGCCCGCGCGCGATCGTTCACCGCCGCTGACGACATCGACGGACGCGTCACCGGCCCCAAGGGCCCCGAAGCGGGCGTCTGGGTGATCGCGGAGACGGACGACCTCGCGACCAAGTACGTGAAGATCGTCGTCACCGACGACCAGGGGCGGTACCTCATCCCCGACCTGCCGCCGGCGCGCTATCAGGTGTGGGTCCGCGGCTACGGACTCACCGACGCGCGGAAGGTTCAAGGCCGGCCAGGACAGCAGATGAACTTTCGCGTGAGCGCCGCGCCGAACGCGCAGGCAGCCGCGCAGATCTATCCGTCGGGCTACTGGTTCTCGATGCTGAACATTCCTGACAAGAGCGCATTCGCTCCCGGCGGACAGGGCATCACCAGCCAGGCCGACTTCATCCGCACGCTGAAGTCCGGCACCTGCCTCGCCTGCCACGCGCTCGGCACCAAGGCCACGCGTGAGATTCCGCCGTCGCTCGGGAAGTTCGAGTCGCTGCATGCGGCGTGGGATCGCCGCATTCAGTCCGGGCAGGCCGGCGGCCAGATGAGTGCATCGCTCAACAACATGGGACGCGAACGCACCCTCGCCATGTTCGCCGACTGGTCGAAGCGCATTGCCGAGGGTGAGGTGCCGCCGGCGCCAGCGCGGCCGCAGGGGATCGAGCGCAACGTTGTAATCACGCAGTGGGACTGGGCTGATCCCAAAGCCTACCTGCACGACGTCGTCACCACCGACCGCCGCAATCCGACGGTGAATGCGAATGGTCCGATGTACGGCGCGCTCGAGCTGAGCGCCGACTACGTACCCGTGCTCGATCCCGTGACGCACGTCGCGAGCAGGATTCCGCTCACGGTGCGCGACACGGCAACGCGCGCCGCCGCCTCGCCGATGATGCCGCAGCCTTCGCCGTACTACGGCACCGAGGTGACCTGGACCAGCAAGAACAACGTCCACAACCCCATGCTCGATGATCGTGGGCGCATCTGGATGACATCCGCTGTGCGACCGCCCGACAATCCCGCCGTGTGCAAGGCCGGTTCAGCGCATCCGTCGGCGAAGCTGTTCCCCGTAAATCGCGCCGGCCGTCACCTCGCGCTGTATGACCCGAAGACGAAGAAGCTCACACACATCGGCACCTGTTTCAGCACGCACCACCTCATGTTCGCCGAGGACGCGAATCACACGCTGTGGACGAGTGGTGGCGGGCAGGTGATCGGCTGGCTGAACACGAAGAAGTTCGAGGAGACGGGGGACGAAGAGGCCTCGCAAGGGTGGACTGCACTGATCCTCGACACCAACGGCGATGGCCGTCGCGGCGAGTACGTCGAGCCGAACCAGCCCGTCGATCCCACGAAGGACAAGCGCGTCACCACCGGGTTGTACAGCGTTGCGCCCGCGCCCGATGGCTCGGTGTGGGGCTCGTCCCTCGGATTTCCCGGCTCAATTGTGCGGCTTTCGCCCGGCAGCAATCCCCCGGAGACAGCGCTGACGGAAGTGTTCGAGTTGCCGTATGGCAACCCGAAGGCAGCCGTGCAGGGTTACTCACCGCGCGGCATGGACATCGATCGCGACGGCGTCGCGTGGGTCGCGCTCGCGAGTGGCCACATGGGGCGCTTCGATCGCCGCCAGTGCACGGGTCCGCTCAATGGTCCCACGGCCACGGGCCAGCATTGCCCCGAGGGATGGACGTTCTTCACCGAGCCGCTGCCGCAGTTCAAGGGACTCACCGATCATGGCAGCGCGGAAGGCAGCTACTACACGTGGGTCGATCAGTTCGACACGTTCGGGCTCGGCAAGGGCACGCCGATCAACACGGGCAACGAGTCCGAAGGATTGCTCGCACTCATGGACGGCAAGTGGATCGTGATGCGCGTTCCGTATCCGCTCGGCTTCTTCACCAAGTGGGTGGACGGGCGCATCGATGATCCGAAGGCGGGCTGGAAGGGGCGTGGCCTCTGGACGACGATCAGCACCCGCGCGCCATTCCACATGGAGGGCGGCAAGGGCACGACGAGCAAGGTGATGAAGTTCCAGCTGCGTCCCAATCCGCTGGCGCGCTGATGCCATGTCATCCTGAGCGAGCGAAGCGAGTCGAAGGATCTGCACTTGTCGTTGCGCTGTTGCTTTTGCTCGTTTATGCAGTTGAGGCCAAAGCCCAAACGTCCCGCTGGTTCCGCGGCAACACCCACGCCCACACCCTCAACTCCGACGGCGACAGCCCCCCCGACGTCGTCGTCCGCTGGTACCGCGAGCACGGCTACCACTTCACCTTCATCACCGATCACGAGTTCATCACCGACGTCGCGCCACTCAACGCGCTCTTCGGCGCCGCGGGTCGCTTCCTCGTCATCTCCGCGCAGGAAGTCACCCAGCGGGTCGCCGATGCCTCGCATCCCGACGGAATCCGCCAGGCCCACGTCAACGCACTCGGCGTCACCCGCGTCATCCGTCCGCTCGGCGACCGCAACATCGCGACGGGCACGACGATCGCCGCGACCTACGCGCGCAACCTCCCGCTCATCCGCGAGGCGGGCGGCGTCGCGCAGATCAATCATCCGAACTTCCGCTGGTCGGTCCCCATCGACGAGATGATGGCGCTGCCCGACTCCACGCTCTTCGAGCTGTGGAATGGCCATCCGATGGTCTACAACCTCGGCGGCACCGACAGCGCGGGACGCCACATGCCCTCCACCGAGGCGCTGTGGGATTCATTGCTCACGCGCGGGCGCTACCTGCTCGCCGTCGCGGACGACGACAGCCACAGCTTCAAGCCACAGGACGCCGACAATCCCGAGATGACGAGGCCGGGGCGGGGGTGGGTGATGGTGCGGGCGGATACCCTCACCGCCGACGCGATTCTCCGGTCGCTCCGGCGCGGTGACTTCTACGCGTCCACCGGCGTGGCGCTCCGCGACTATCGCTTCGACGAGCGCGAGATTCGCGTGGACATCACGACCGTTGGCGACCGTCGGTTTCTCACGGAGTTCATCGGGTCAGGCGGTCGCGTGCTCGCGAGCGTGGCCGGCCCCACCGCGCGCTATTTGATCAAGGGCAACGAGGGCTACGTTCGCGCGCGCGTGAGCGACTCGATCGGTCGCAAGGCGTGGATGCAGCCGGTGCGCGTCCGGCGCTGACCTCCATCAACGGGCCTGGTGCAGGAGCTGCTGAAGGTCCTGTTCCATCGCGCGCAGGTCCTTGTCGACGAATGACTTCCTGACCGCGAGCCGGTCCAGCTCTCCGCCCGCATTCTTGTCGAGCTCCCCGAGGAGCTTCTCGTCGACCTGCAACGCCGCAGTCCTGAACGCCGAGGAGGCGAGCACCTTCGCGGTCACCTTCTCCGCCGCGGCGCTCTCGGCGATGGCACCGCGGAGCTGATCGCGGTACGCGGCCAGCGAGGCGCTCAACGAGGTCACCGCCTCTGCTCGCGGCGACGGGGTACTCTCGGCCGCGGGGGCGGCGTCGAGTTCGGGCATGATCACGATCATCCCCGCCTTCAGGCGCGTGTTCCTCGCGAGATGCGGATTGG
>JBKJMP010000389.1:0-3362 GCA_046596395.1 Gemmatimonadaceae bacterium | reverse complement strand
CTGAACTTCGTCCAGAAGGCGAGACGCGAGAAGCTCGACGCGCTCGTCGCGGCAGGTATTCCGCCCTTTGCCTATGGCTTCGACCGCTCCCATTCCGCGGCCGCTGCCGTCGCCGAGCTTTCCGCGGAGCAGGAGGAGGGAGGGACGGTGCGCGTCGCTGGGCGAATCGTCGCCTGGCGGGGGCATGGCAAGACTGCGTTTGCGCACCTTGCCGATGGCAGTGGTCGAATCCAGCTGTACTTCCGCAAGGACGAACTCGGTGAGGCACGCTTCGGGTACCTCGCCCTCTACGATATCGGTGACATCATCGGCGTGAGTGGTGTGCTGATGCGCACGCGCACCGGCGAGGTGACGATTCGTGTGGCGACGGTTGAGATGCTCGCGAAGTCGCTGCGGCCGCTGCCGTACGGCAAGGAGGAAGTCGTCGATGGGGTGACCGTACGCCACAGCGGCTTCACCGATCCGGAGCAGCGCTATCGCCAGCGGTATGCGGACCTCGCGGTCCATCCCGAAGTGCGCGCGCTCTTCGTCGCGCGGTCGCGCATGGTCACGTCGATTCGCACGTTTCTCGACGGGCGAGAGTTCCTCGAGGTGGAGACCCCGGTCCTCCAGCCGCTGTACGGCGGCGCGTCGGCACGGCCGTTCACGACGCATCACAACGCGCTCGACGTGCCCCTGTACCTCCGCATCGCCGACGAGCTGTACCTGAAGCGGCTCGTGGTGGGCGGCATGGATCGCGTCTACGAGATTGGCCATGACTTTCGCAACGAGGGCATCGACCGGACGCACAATCCGGAGTTCACGATGCTCGAGTTCTACCAGGCGCTCGCGGACTATCGCGAGATGATGACCGTGGTGGAATCGTTGCTCGTGCATGCCGCGGACGCGGTGCGCGCCGTGCCGGGTATCGGTGAGCGCGTCCCGGTGCTGTCTCCGCCATTCCCGCGGATCGAGTGGGTGCCGGCGCTGAACGCGGCGCTCGGGCACGACGTGACCGTCGCGTCCGAGCGTGACCTTCGCGCCTATGCGCGCGCGCAGGGTGTGCAGGGAGTGGATTCGCTCAGCCGGCCGAAGCTCATGGACGAGCTCTTCCAGGCGCTCGTGGAGAGCAAGATCGATACGCCCACCTTCGTGATCGACTATCCGGTCGCGCTGTCTCCACTCGCAAAGCCGAAACGCGGAGATCCGACGCTCACCGAGCGGTTCGAGCTCTTCGCCGCCGGCCGCGAGCTCGCCAACGCGTTCAGTGAGCTCAACGATCCCATCGACCAGCGCCAGCGCTTCGAGGCCCAGGCGGTTTTGCGCGAGGCCGGGGACGAGGAGGCGAGCGGCGTGGACGAGGATTACCTGCGCGCCATGGAGTACGGAATGCCGCCGATGGGTGGCGTTGGCATCGGTCTTGACCGCTTGTTCATGTACCTGACGAAGACCGCGAACATTCGCGACGCGATCCTCTTCCCAACGATGCGCCCGGAATGAATCGCCTCGAGCTCTCCATTGCCTGGCGCTACCTGCGCAGCCGCCGCGGCTCGAAGCTGCTCTCGCTGATCAGCATCATCGCGATCGGCGGGGTCGTGGTAGGCGTCAGTGCCCTCATCGTGATCATGGGGGTGATGACGGGCCTCCAGAACGACCTTCGCGACAAGATCCTCATCGGCAGTCCGGACCTTCGCATCCTGAGCTTCGGCTCGGACATGGTGCTGAAGGACTGGAAACCGGTGCAGGAAAAGGTGCAACGCCACAAGGGCGTGGCGGCGGTGGCGCCCTTTGTCCACATCCAGGCGCTCGTTGGCGCGGGATACAAGTACAACGGCGGCGCCTATGTCATGGGGATCGTGCCCGAGGGGGAGGGCGGCCCACCGGTCACGGAGATCCGATCCTACCAGACGGCAGGGAACTTCCGCTTCGAAACGTCGTCCGGCAAAAAGAACGGCGCCGTTATCGGCTCGAAGCTCGCCAACCGGATTGGCGTGATCGCGGGCGCCGACTCGGTGACGCTCACGACCGCTGGCGTGAGTCCGGTGACGGGCACGCCCGTACCGCGCGAGATCCGGCTCGAGGTGACGGGCGTGTTCGAGACGGGCATGTACGAGTACGACAACGGCTACATCTACGTCGCACTGCCGGTGGCGCAGCAACTCGCGGATCTGGGCGACGACGTCACGGGCCTGGAGGTGCGGACCACCGACCGCTGGGTGGCGCCGCAGGTGGCAACCGATTTGGCCACCGAGCTGGGCTACCCGTACCGTACCGAGGACTGGCAGGCCCAGAACCACTCCCTGTTCTCGGCGCTGGCGCTGGAGAAGCTCGGCATGACCTTCATCCTGCTCCTCATCATCCTCGTTGCCGCGTTCAACATCGTCGGTACGCTGACGATGGTGGTGGCGGACAAAACGAAGGAGATCGGTATCCTGCGTGCGATGGGGATGACGTCCGCCTCCATTCGGAGGATTTTCCTCGTGCAGGGCACGCTGATTGGCTCCGTGGGCACGGTGCTGGGCCTTGCGGTGGGACTCGGGACGTCGTTCGCGCTCGACAAACTGAAGCTGATCAAGCTCGATCCGCAGGTCTACTTCATCGATCACCTACCGGTCGACCGCGACCCCGTGGATATCGCGATCACTGTTGGGGCGAGTCTCCTCGTGGCGGCGGCTGCCACGATCTATCCCGCGATTCAGGCATCGCGGCTGTATCCCGTGGAGGCGATGCGCGAATGAGCGCCATCGAGGCCCAGGCCCTCACGAAGACGTATCGCGGAGGGGACGGCGCGCTGATCACCGTGCTCGAGGACCTCGAGCTCACGGTAGAGCGAGGCGAGATGGTGGCGATTGTCGGAGCCAGCGGAGCCGGGAAGAGCACGCTGCTCCACCTTCTCGGCGCGCTCGACCGGCCGACATCGGGCGTCGTGCGCATCGCCGACCAGGACCTTTCCGTCCTCGATGACGACGCTGTATCGGCGCTTCGCAATCGCACGGTGGGATTCGTCTTCCAGTTTCACCACCTGCTGCGCGAGTTTTCGGCGCTGGAGAACGTCATGATGCCGCTGCGCATCGGGGGAATGGACGAGACGCGCGCGCGGGCGCGCGCGATGACGCTCCTGGAGCGGGTCGGCCTCGGAGGACGCGTGCAGCATCGTCCGTCTGCCCTGTCGGGTGGCGAGCAGCAGCGTACCGCGGTCGCTCGCGCCCTGGCCGTCGATCCGGCGGTACTGCTCGCCGACGAGCCGTCGGGTAATCTGGACCACCTGAACAGCGAGCGCCTGCACGACCTCTTTGTCGAGCTCGCGCGCGAGCTCGAGATCGCGATGGTGATCGTGACGCACAACAGGTCGCTGGCGTCGCGTGCTGACCGTATTCTTCAGC
>JBKJMP010000333.1:0-5243 GCA_046596395.1 Gemmatimonadaceae bacterium | reverse complement strand
TGAGCGTGATGGTGTACGTGCCCGCACCCTGCGGATAGAGATACTTGAAGCTCTTCCCTTCCACGCGGGTTTGCGTTGCCCCGTCGCCAAAGCTCCAGAAGTATGTCTTGATATACGAGTCGTCCGTGGAGCCCAGTGCGTTGTACGCGCACATGAACGGACTCGGCAGCGTGGGCAGTCCGCACGTCACGGTGAAGGAGGCGACCGGCGGCTTATTCCCGGTGATCACCGTGCCGGTGACCGTAATCGACCGTGTAGCGGTGCCTTTCGCGCCTTGCGCATCCGTTGCGGTCAGCGTGATGACGTGCGTCCCGACGACGAGGGTGCTGGTGGAGAAGCTCGTGCCAGTCCCGATCTGGCCACCGATGCTGCTGGTCCAGACCAGGGAGGCACCCGTCAGCGCACCACTCTCCGGATCAGTGCCCGTTCCAGCAAAGGCGATGCTGGTGCCCTGCGTGAAGGCTGCGTTCGCGACCGGCGCAGAGATGCTCGCCGTCGGCGCCTGGTTCGCCGCTGCGGCAATGGTGATGATCAGCGTGGCGCTCCCAGTCGCGCCCTGTGCGTCACGCGCCGTCAGCGTGATGCTGTGCACGCCGACCGACAGATCGCTGCGCGTGAAGGACGTACCAGTACCGATCTGACCATCACGATCGCTCGTCCAGACGAGTGATCCGCCCGTAAGGGCGCCCGTCTCGGGATCATTGCCCGTTCCGGCGAACGCGACGGCGACGGTGCCGCTCGTGCTCCTGGTGAACACTGCGTTGTTCGTCGGCGCGGTGATCGCCGCCGTCGGTGGCTGGTTCGCTGCCACCGTGACGCTTCGGCTCTTCGTGCTCGTCCCGTTGGCGTCCGTAACCGTCAGCGAGACCGCATACGTGCCCGACGCGGCGTAGGTGCGGCTCGAGACCACGCCCGCGCCCGTCGAGCCGTCGCCGAAGTTCCACCCGTACGTCGCGTTCGTCTGTGCGGTGGTGATGCCTCCATTGAAGGTGCACACCAGGAACGTGCAAGCCGACGTGAAGTCGGCAACCGGAGGGGGAGGCGCCTGCGTCAGGAATCCGGTGTACAGCAGTCGGTCGGGCGTGCCGGCCGGCAGGCTCGAGAGCACGCCGGTGGTCGCGTTCGACGTGAGCGCCGCGTTGACCTGGGCCGGCGTGGCCGTGGGATTGGCATTCAGGTAGAGCGCCGCCGCACCAGCCACGTGCGGAGACGCCATCGACGTGCCGCTGATCGTCTTGGTGCCCGAGCTGAGCCACAGCGACGTGATGCTCGCGCCAGGCGCATTGATGTCGACGCAGGTGCCGTAGTTCGACCACGACGTCATCGCATCGTTGCCATCCGTGGCACCGACCGTGATTGCATTCGGCGCGCTCGCTGGCGACGCATTGCAAGCAGAAATACCGCTGTTGCCGGCTGCGACGACGAAGGTGATCCCCGAGGCGACCGCGGCTTCGACCGCAGAGTTCAGCGTGCCGGACGTCTTGCCGCCAAGGCTCATGTTCGCCACCGCTGGGCGGGAGGCGTTGGCGATGACCCAATCGATGCCGGCGACGACACCAGACGTCGTTCCGCTACCGTTGCAGTCCAGCACCCGGATCGCCACGATGCGCGCCTGCTTGGCCATGCCATAGGTCGCCCCACCGACCGTACCGGCGACGTGCGTGCCGTGCCCGTTGCAGTCCGCGCCGCTGGTGCTCGGAATGCTGTAGTCCGCGCCCGCGGAGGCGCGCCCCTGAAAATCGGTCTGGGCGAGGTTAATTCCGCTATCGAGGATGTACACGGTCACGCCGGCGCCGGCGTTGGCGTAGTCGTACGTCAGGCTCAAGGGCCGAGTCCGCTGGTCGACGCGGTCGAGGCCCCAGGAGGGCGGATTCGTCTGCGTGGCTGAGATCGACAGAGTCTGGTCCTGCTCCACGGACAGCACGCTCGGATCGTTCCGCAGGACGTTCGCCGCCGACTCCGACATCTGTAACACGGCGCCATTGATCAGGGGCGACGTGTAGATGCGCATGACTTTGGCGCCGATCGTCGAGTGAAGGCCTCCAACCTGGACGCGCCAATTCGCGGCGCCCTGCCGATAACGAACGATGTACTGGCCCGGGATCGGCGCGCTCGACTCAGCGAGCGACAGGCTGGCGGGGGCCGGACTTAGCTGGTCGCTCGGTGCTGACTCCGGGAACCTTGCGGAAGCTGGCGAGGAGGGGCCGACGTCGGCACATGCAGCGATTCCGCAGAGGAGGACTGCGGAAAGGGCAATTCTTCGCATTTAGTTCAAGACCGGAGAGGAGGGGGAGAAACGCGTGACGGCGGGGTTAGGCAACGCCACGTTCAATGCGGTTATTCGGTAGACGCTTCCCTGTCCATCGTGCAACAAAGGTAACGACGAACTCTACAATAAGTCAACACTCCACAATCGACTGGACAAGATAACCGCTCAGGCGCGACCTCCCGCCAAGTCCGCCAATCGTTAGCAGGAATGCGCACCCTATGACCGTTCCGCCCACCAGAGTCACGAGTTCGCACCCGGCAGCAGCCGTACCGCCTGTTGCGAGAACGTCATCCACGAGCAGGACACGTGACGGCGCGGGACACGCATCCACATGCATCTCCAGCCGGTCTGTTCCATATTCGAGCGCATATTCTTTATGCTCGGTGCTGTAGGGCAATTTGCCCGGTTTGCGTATTGGAATGAGGCCGGCACCGAGCTCGAGCGCCAGCGGCGCCGCGAATAGGAACCCTCGACTTTCGATCCCTGCAACGTGCGTAATATTTTCTGCGCGCCAACGATCCGCCATGACGGAGATCACATTGCCAAAAAGCGCGGCGTCGGCCAGCACGGGGGTGATGTCCTTGAAAAGGATGCCGGCCTTGGGAAAGTCGGGGACGTCCCGAAGGGAGGCCATGAGGCGGTCGCGCAACCCGGACTCGTCGACGGACGCACGCATTCGTGTAGTGCTCATCGTTGGATGGTGAATGGGTAGGGAAGCGTCTGTAGCTCGCCGTCTGCGTCCTCCAGCCCCGTAACGTTCGCTCCGGTGGGCCCAACCGCGAGCGCGCGTCGCAAGCGATCGAGGGCAGAGGCTTCCCCGCCGGCGGCAACCTCGACGGCGCCCGTCGGGAGATTCTTCACCCAGCCACTCAATCCGAGGCGGCGGGCTTCCTCACGCACGAACCACCGGAAGCCGACGCCTTGCACGCGGCCCTGAATGATGACGTGAAGGCGCGGAACGATCACTCAGCCCAGCTCCCAGCCCTGTGTGCCATAGAGAGGCACGAAGCGAACAGGGGCAATCTCCCTGCTCACGGCAGCGCCGCCCTGCTTCGTGATCATCATCAGCGTCTGCTCATCCTTGCCGCCTACCGGCACGATCATCCGGCCCCCCTCGGCCAGCTGTTCGACGAGTGCCGGCGGTACGTGCGGCCCCCCTGCACTGACGAGAATCGCGTGATACGGTGCGTACTCGCGCCATCCGACGGTTCCATCACCGAGCAGCATGGATACGTTGGTCGCCCCCGCACGCTTGATCGCATCGCGCGCTGACGTGAACAGGGCGGGAATGCGCTCGATCGTGAAGACTTGGGCCACGAGGTGCGACAACAGGACCGTCTGGTACCCTGATCCGGTCCCGACCTCGAGCACGCGCTCGCTGCCGTTCAGGTCCAGGAGTTCGAGATACCGCGCATGGATGCTCGGTTGCGAGATCGTCTGCCCACTGCCGATCTGTAGCGGCGTGTCGTCGTAGGCACGATGGCGAACACCCGTCGGCACGAATGCGTGCCGTGGGGTCATGTCGAATGCGCGAAGGACCGCGAGGTTGCGGATGCCCTTCTCGCGCAGCAGCTCGACGAGGCGACGACGCGCCCCGCCCATCTGCCCGTCTACAGATCCCGCCACCAGCTCCCCGATGATTCCAGCATGCCGTAGTGAGTGAGGTCGAGATGAAGTGGCGTGATCGAGATAAACCCATCCTGAATCGCGCGGAAATCGGAATCCGGCTCGCCCGTCCAGGTAATGGAGCCGCCTCCGATCCAGAAGATGTCGCGATCCCAAGGGTCGCGCATCGGCTTCAACGATCCCGAATACACACGGCTGCCGAGCCGCGTCAATCGCGCACCGCGAACGCCGTCCGCTGGTACGGGCGGCAGGTTCACGTTGAAGAGCGTGTTGGCCGGGAAGGCCGGCAGTGCCGTGAGATGCGCGATCAGTGGCGTAAGCACGCTCACCTGTTCCTTGAGATGCGTGAGGTCGGCCCGCAGGTCGCCGCCGGCGAAGGAGAACGCGATCGATGGAATGCCGAGGGCGAGCCCCTCCATGGCAGCGGCAACGGTGCCCGAGTAGAGCACGTCCTCGCCCATGTTCTGGCCGTGATTGACCCCGCTCAGGATGAAGTCCGGCCGCTCGGGGAGGAGCGCCTCGACGGCGATCATCACGCAGTCCGTCGGCGTTCCATCGATTTGCCAACGGCGTTCAGCGCGCCGGACCGGGCGCAGCGGATGGTGGAGCGTGAGGGAATGACTCGTGGCGCTCTGCTCGCGGTCTGGGGCGACCACGTACACCTCGCCGAGTGGTTCAGCCGCCTCGATGAGGCATTCGATGCCGTGCGCGAGGATACCGTCGTCGTTGGTAATCAGGAACCGCATGCCACCCGCGAATGTAAGTGAGTTAGGAAAGGTAGACGCGCAGCCCCGATCGGCGCGTGTCAGTCCGCGCCGCGCGTATCCGGTGCGAGGAACCGAATGAGCTCCTTGAGCTCTGTCTCGAGCGATTCCAGCGTCTGCACCGTGAGTGCCGCCCGAGCCGCGCCCCGCAGTTCGCCGCCTTTGCGATGTTCGTCCACCTTCTGCCGCGCCCCTTCGATCGTGTACTTCTCGGTGTAGAGCAGGTGTTTCACCAGCAGGATCAGTTCGATCTCCCGGCGCTGGTAGACGCGATTGCCCGAGCGGTTCTTCGCGGGATTCAGGAAGCGGAACTGGCTCTCCCAGTATCGGAGGACGTGCGGCTTGAGATCGGTGAGCTCGCAGACCTCGCCGATGCTGAAGAACTCCTGGACTGGCTCGGCGCTCATGCGTCCTGCTCCGCGCGGAGCTCGCGTGACATCAGCTCGGACACGCCCCAGCGTGCCGCATGACCGTCGAAAAGAATGCGGTGCACCATCTCGACGATCGGCATCTCGACTCCCTCGCGCGTTGCAAGCGCCAGTGCGCTGCGGGTAGTGCCCACACCTTCGGCGACCGTTTCCTTG
>JBKJMP010000654.1:0-7822 GCA_046596395.1 Gemmatimonadaceae bacterium | reverse complement strand
GAGGAATTCGTTGCGTTCCTCGCTTGCCGGAGCGACGGGAAGGGCAAGCCGCGCCCCGGTGATCTCGATGCGCGCCCCCACACCATGCTGCCAGCGAACGCGCGACGCGCTCTCCTGGCGGAACAGCACGCGCTCTCGGCCGATCTTTCCGAAGCCGAGTCCCACGGACACACGGGCGCGCACCGTCGCGTCATAGCTACGCAACGTGGAGTCCAGCGCGATCCGGGCCGCGCGGGCGCGATAGAAAAGCTGCTTCGCCCCTTCGTCGCGAAAGGCCGATGCGAGCACCTGCGCCGTCACCGCGAGGCGGCGCGGCGCGTCCCGCTTGGCCGAGTCGGCGACGGAGCTGTCGCGCACGAATGCCGGTGGCCGCTGGCGCGGTTGCTCGCCGGCCTGCAGCGCGAAAGCGAGACCGAGTGGAAGGAAAATCATGGGCCGGCGGCGTGGCGGGAGGCGGGCGATGCGATCTTCAGGACCGACGACGTTTGAACCCCGGCGGTAGCCGGAGGTTGCCTGTCAGCCTCGGATGCGAGCCACGAGTGCCAGCGTGTCGGGCGAGGGGTCCGCGGCGAACTCGTCGCGCAGGCGTCGCGCGAAGTCGTCGTACGTGCGGAGTGCTGCGGCGCGATCGCCAAGGCGGTCGAGCATGGTGAGTGCGCGGCGCAGGACGCGTTCGTCGTCAGGGGCGAACTTCGGAACGCGGCGGGCCCACTTGGCGGCGAGTGAATGCTGTCCGTCGCTTTCAAGCCGTTGGGCCAGCGCCCACGCGGCGCCCCCCGCCTCGTCGCGGAGCTCGGCGCGATAGTCGTCGAGCCGACGGTCGAGCTCTGCGCAATCGCCGAGGAGGAAGCCGGGCATGAGCTCACCCTTCCAGAGCTCGAGTGCCGCGGCGAGATGTCCGCGCTCGATGGCGCGCGTGAACTCGGTGACGTCTGATGCAAGGCGCGTGTCGTCGAGCGCGAGCTCTTCGTCGCCCCGGGAAACGAGGACTGCGTCGCCCAGGACCGCGCGGACCTGATGCACGACGCGCCGGAGGCTGGCGCGCGCGTGCTGCTGGTCGAGCTCGGGCCAGAGCAGGGTGGCCAGCTCGTCGCGTCGCAGGAAGCGCGGTGCGGTGCGCGATTGGAGGGAGAGGTACGCCAACAGCGCGAGGTGCTTCGGCTGCACGAGCACCCGCTCGGCGGGGGGGGCGTCGTCGCCGCCGGTGAGCTCGATGCGTCCGAGGAGTGCGAGGCGCCATGCTGGATCGGCCATGACGCAAAAGAAACGCAAGAAAGACGATGAGCGCTACCGGGAGACAACGGAGACGAAACTCGGGCTGTCTAGCCTGCGGGGTGACTTCGCAGCACACCCCTGCCAGGAGATGGCCATGCGCCTCACGTCATCGTTGTCGCGGATGCTGGTGTTTGGACTGGTGCCCGTTGTGTGGATCGCGGCGTGTGCGCCCGCGCCGGTGGAGAACGGACTGGTGCCTGTGACACGGGAGGCGGCGCCGAGGTATGTCGTGACGTCGTCGGAGATCGAGGCCACGGGGTTGAGCTCTGCGTTCGACGCACTGCGAAGGCTGCGGCCGGAGATGTTGACGCGGCGAGTGAATGTCGTGGCGCCGGATCCATATGATGGGTTGCCGGTGGTGTATGTGGATCGCGTGTTGATCGGGAAGCTGGAGCTTCTCAGCACCGTGCCGGCGGGGGTGGTGCGGGAGATTCGGTATTACTCGCCGGTGGCGGCGAAGCACGAGGTGGGGGCGTTCCATCCTGGTGGGGTGATCGCGGTGGTGACGCGGAAGTGAAGCGAGCGCTGAACGACGACGAGAGGCCGAAGCGTGTGCTTCGGCCTCTCGGGCTCGTGCTACATGAGGGCGTCCACCTCGCAGCAACCCAGCGTGCAACCCAGCCACGTCGTCTCGTCCTCGAGCACCCAGCGCCAGCGTGTCGTGCCAGGCACCTCGACACCGGGCGGCGCGTTGGAGTGGTCTCGACGGGTCACACACCGGTACGCGACGTCACCGTTGGCTGCGATGACCTTTGACCACCATGCCGCGCAAGAGGACTGGATGAAGCCCGACTTGCAGGCCTTCGTGTTGAGTGCCTCTTCCGGGATCTTGCAGTGTGCCTTCGTACCGTAGCAGAGGAACAGTTGATTCATCCTCACAAGGTCAGCCTGGACGGGCACGGCATCCAGATTCAGCTTCTGCTTGTACGGCGTCAGCGCCATTGCGTCGCCCGTTTCGCTCCGCAATGCGATGTACCCGGCGGCGGTCCAGCCTTCCTTGTAGCGAGCCGCACTCCATTCCTTTAGTTGTGGATGCGGAATTATTGTAGCGCGGATGTGCGACGGAATGGCGGGACCGCTTCCGACCTTGATTGCGAGGGCCTGCTCGTCGTACCAGCCCTTGATGCGCGTGACGCGTGCGGCTCCGGTCTCCGATCCTGCAGCGGGTTGAAACGGCTCGGGTGGCGCGAATCCATCTGCCCCGATCTCGCACCATGCCGCCCCACACTTGATGCCGATGTACTGCTTTCCATTTTTGGGATCCCAATCCCATCGGGCAACCGGCGGGTAGTCGTCGAAGGCCCCACCTGTACGGCGTATGATCGAGAGCTCCTTGCCGTTTGGCGAGGTGAGTGGATCACCGCCACTGAAGCACTCGTTCCAGGACGTCCCCTGGTTGGGACTGGGAACCATCCGCGCGCGCAATCGTCCATTTGGTCCAACAAACAGGTACAGGCAGCTGAAGTTGGGCATGATGCCAAGGGCTCCATACGTCCCGCCATAACTATAGACCTGCGCGACAGGAAGCGGCGTACTCACGGTGACCGGACCGGCTTCCACGACGAGCTCGATCGACTGACCGACCGTAAGGACCGGAGTCGCTGGAGCGGACGGAGAGATCGTGTCACGACCAACGGATCCCGATCCAGCGCCGGGAAGCACAGTCACGGCCGCACTCGATACCATCAGCGCTTCAACTGTCGATGTGGCGTTGATCGTCGCGGCGCCCGGCGAGATACCGGTCACCACACCCGTCGGTGCGACTGTTGCGACGGCGTTGTTGGACGATGACCACGCCACTGTTCCGTACCCGATGCGCGCGACAATGGTGTCGAGCTTGAAGGCGGCAAAGATCGCGTACAGGGAATCGTAGCGTTCGCCGCCAGGACCCGGGGTCGAGTCGATGATGAAGCGCTGGCAGTCATGAAACTCGGGTATGTTCGTGATCGGGCCCGGCACCGGCAGCCCTCCAGGACCTATGGGCGCCGTCGCGCCGCTCATCCGGGCTTCCTTTTGGACGACGAGAGGAACGGAGTTCCAATTCCGCGGGCACTCGGGTCGTTCGGCGCTGAGCACCGGGTCGTTATCGTGCGGCGCTCCCCACCGGTCGACGCAACATGCGGTTGGGACCAGGACTGCAGCGGCTGCGAGCAGGAAGCGCACGCGTGGCAGGAACATGACGGTCTCCGGAAAATTGTCGGGGCGACCACATCGGGAGGACTTCGTACTTCGCCTGCGACTGCCGTACTGCCCGGCGCGCTACCGCCGGGAAAGGCGAACCATCCGTGCCACGGTCGGTTGAAGAAACTCGTCCGCATCGACCCAGAGCACGGCCACGGAGCGGGCCCACTGCCGAGCGACGAGTGCATCACCGCCACCTGCAGCGATCTCGGCGCGAAGCGCCATCGCACGTACCAGTGATCCCGCCCGAGCAACGCTGGCGAGGTCGCGAGCGGGAGCCAGCTGCAACATGCGCAGCGTGGGATCGAGCCAGCGGCCGGCCCCCGTGGAATCGCCGATCGCCGCGAGGGCGGAAGCTTCCGGAAAGAGGCCATCCATCGTTACGTCCGACGGCCGCGCCCAGCGCCGCGCGTCGGTGAGGCGTCGAAGCGTGGCGCGAAGTGCCGACGTGTCTCCCTCGATTGAAGCCATGACTGCGCTCAGGCTTGGATCGATTGGCGACGCGCGCGACAGGGAGGAGAGGACGTGCATGCGATGACTCGGGTACGCAATGGTTGCTGCTCGAAGTAGCCACACGTTTCGCGCGGTATTTCGCTCGGGCGCGGGCAGGCTCGAGACACCCGCCTCGACAAGCTGCTCGAGTGCCAGCAGGCTATCCCTCAGCCCACCCAGCGCAGCGAATGCGAGAAGTCGCGGACCACTCTGCGCTATCGCGGACTGCGCAACGTCCGAGGAGGATGCACTGGAGTAGGCCGCCGCTTCATTCGCTCGCCCTGTCAGGGTTGCAAGCGCGGCAAGAAGCGGTGATTCGGTCCGTCCTCGCGGGGGATGTACTCGCAGAAGTGAATCGGCGAGACGCTTGGCCTCCTGAAGCCCGGACACGTCGGACGGTAACGAGAACTTCACGCGCATGAAGACTTCGTTCGCCGCCATGCGCAGCTGACTCTCCGCATCGCCACGCAGAGCTCGCCCAACGCGCAGGGTGCCGAGCGCACGTGCGTTACCGAGCAGCTCGAGCGCCGTTGCGACCGCCTCCGCAGCGTTTGGGTTAATGGGAGACTCGGCGCGCCACATCTGGGCGATGCCGAGAAAGCGCTCTCGCTCCTTCTGTGTCGCTACGACCAGTCCTTCCGGTTGTGCTGCGTTCGGGAAGGCGTCGAGCGAATGCGCGATGAACGTGAGCGAGTCCGCGCGCCAGGCCGGAACACCGATGAAGGGGCGTGCATCGGATGTGATATCCCGTCCGCGTCGGGTTCGTATGCTGCTCGTATACAGCAGTTGCTGGAGCTCCACCAGCGCAGGTCCGCCGAACCCGTTCAGCACGGAAGGAGACAGACGAAACGCAGACTCGTACTGCCTGAGCGCCAGTTCGTAGCTCGCCCTGAAGCGCCAGCCGGTTTCGCTCGCGCGATCCCTCACCACCGCGGAATCCCGCCGCAAGCAATTGCCGAGACCATAGAACGCAGCGAAGTCGTGCGGCTGCGAACGCGTCAACTGCGCAAGGAGCGGACATGCGGAGTCCGCCCGTGCGGCAGCCGAGTACCGCAAGGCGGTTAGCAGCACACTGTCAGCAGTCGTGAGCGCGCCGGGACGAGTGGACGTCTCGGCGCTCTGCTCGACCACTTGCACCCACGGACGATCCCGCAAGCCCGTCCAGCTCCGCACGTTCGCCAGCCACACATAGGCCTGTGTGTACTCGGGATCGATCTCCTTGGCGTGGGAGAACAGCGAGTCGGCCCGTGCGAACGTTCCGTTCTCGAGGGCCACATGCCCCCGCAGGAACGCCTGCCGCGCCCGCAACGACCGAGTGCCCGCGGGACCCGACGGCCGTGCCACCCGCGGCGCCTCGCCGCCGAGTAAAAGGGCATCAGCCGCCGCCGCGATTGCCGAGTCGCGCGACGCGCCCGCGGCCGGCACACGTCCGCGCACCTCGGCGAGCCGCGCACCCGACCGTGTGTCGAACAGCTGTACCGAAAGGTCGAGTGAGTCGCGAGAGCGCACGGCGTGCAGCTGGATGAAACGCCCCGCCCCGTCTGCGCGCGCAATGCGCGCCAGCGACCTCTCCGGCCTCACCGGCCCGGCGTCCGCCACCTGCAAGTCGGTCCAATGCCGCAACCGGCCCCGCATCGATTCCGCCACCTCCACCGACGTCGTCGAATCGGCCACGAGCACCGCGTAGGTCATCGTGTCGAGCGCCGGCGCGAGCAGTCCCATGCGACGAAGCGCCGCGCGCACCGGCTCTACCCGAGTGGTGAGCACGCCACCGCCGGTGAGCAGCGCCAACAGTCCGGCCGCAAGCAGGATCCGCGATCGCGTGTGCCACCGCCCACCGCCCCCCGCGCCGCTCACTATCCAGGACTCACTCGCCGGCGCCGCTCGTAGCGCCGCAACGAACTCGCCCGCCGTCCGATACCGGTCTGCTGGCGACAGCACGAACGCCCGGTCTAGCACCGCCTGCAGCTCGGCCGACACCCCGGCTCGATACACCCGGACCGGCCGCGGCGCGTGCGTCGCATGCTGCGCGATGATCGACTGCGGCGTCGGGCCCACGAAGGCCTGCATCCCCGCAATCATCTCGTAGACCACGCACGCGAGGCTGTACACGTCGCTCCGCCCGTCGAGGTCCACGTCGCCACTCGCCTGCTCCGGGCTCATGTAGCCTGGCGTGCCGCGGAGAATGCCGCGCGTCGAGATCGTGTCGCCCGACGCGCGCACGATCGCGCGCGCAATGCCGAAATCGGACAGGCACGCCTTGCCATCGGAGAAGAGGATGTTCTCCGGCTTCACGTCGCGGTGAATGAGCCCGATCGCGTGCACGGCATCGAGCGCGCTAGCGATCGCGTCTGCGATCGCGAGCACGTCCGAAATCGGAAGCTGCTTCTCCCGCGACAGCCGGTCGCGAAGCGTGCCGCCCTCCATGTATGGCAGCACACAGAAGAGCGTGCCCGCCCACTGGCCCGAGTCGAGCACGGGCGCGATGTGCGGATGCCGGATCGCCGTCACCCGCCGAATCTCCTCGAGGAACTGGCCGGCGCTCATCGATTCGGCTAGTTCGGGGCGCAGCATCTTGATCGCGACCTGCCGCGAATGCGTCAGGTCGTGCGCCAGATAGACAATCGCCGTCGCGCCGCGTCCAAGCTCACGTTCGACGTTGTATCGGCCGGCAAAACCGGGCGACATGACACCAGGCGAATCGCTCACGCGACGCCTCGTACCGGGAGGTGGGAGGTGCGGCTAAGATAGGCGGGCGACGTGGGAGCGCCAGAGGCGGTTGATACCACCGCCCCATCCGGCGATACTCCACGCATGCCACAGGTCACCGTCACGCGCCGCCTCATGTTCAACGCGGCCCACCGCGTTCACAACGCCGATCTCTCCGACGACGAGAACACCGCGCTCTTCGGCCGGTGCAACAATCCCAACTGGCACGGGCACAACTACACGCTCGACGTCTCCGTTCGCGGAACCATCGACGCGCGCACCGGCTATGTCATCGACCTGGGCGCGCTCAAGCGGATCGTGGAGGAGCGTGCCGTGAACAGGATCGACCACATGAACTTCAACCTCGACGTGGACTTCATGCGCGGCATCAACCCGACGTCGGAGAACATCATCGTGTCAATCTGGCGCGAACTCGAGCCGGCGATCAAGCCCGGCAACCTCATTCGCCTGGTCTTGTGGGAAACGGCGAACAACTACGTGGAGTACACCGGTGAGTAGGCCTGACACTGCACTCGCGATCGATACCGCCGTGCACCCGCTGCATCCCGAGTCGTCAACGACCACCGCCTACGCCGCCGCCGTGCACCAGCAGCTCGCGCTCCTAGGCGAGGACCCGGACCGCGAAGGCCTGCTCAAGACCCCCGAGCGCGTCGCGAAGGCGATGAGCTTCCTCACGCGCGGTTATGGGATGTCACTGGAAGGCATCGTCGGCGCCGCGATGTTCGAGGAGGACCACGAGAATATGGTGATGGTTCGCGACATCGAGCTCTACTCGCTCTGCGAGCATCACCTTCTTCCGTTCTTCGGCAAGGCGCACATCGCCTACATCCCGCACAAGCGCATCGTGGGGCTCTCCAAGTTGCCGCGCATCGTGGACATGTTCGCGCGCCGCCTCCAGGTGCAGGAGCGCCTCACCGAGCAGGTGGCCAAGGCCATCGAGGAGGTGCTCGCGCCGCGCGGCGTGGGCGTCGTCATCGAGGCGTTTCACATGTGCATGATGATGCGCGGCGTGGAGAAGCAGAACTCGCGCACCATCACCTCCGCTCTGCGCGGCGTGTTTCGCGACGACGCCAAGACGCGCGACGAGTTTCTGCGCCTGGCCTACGCGTCGCACCATTGACCGTGGCCGGGACGGAGCTGGTCG
>JBKJMP010000534.1:0-3547 GCA_046596395.1 Gemmatimonadaceae bacterium | reverse complement strand
TGATCGCCGCCGCCGTTCCCGCCAGCCCGATCTCGCCAACGCCGCGCGCACCCAGTTCGTTCAGCACCAGGTCAGGATGATCGAGGAAGGTGACGTCGATCGGCGGCGCATCGGCGTTCGTGCTCATCACGTAGTCGGCGAGGTTGCTGTTGATCGGCGCGCCGTAGCGCTGGTCGTAGCGCGACTCCTCCAGCAGTGCCATGCCGATCCCCATGACCACTGCGCCCTCGATCTGGTTGCGCGCCGGTTTCGGATTGAGGATGCGCCCCGCGTCGATGACGCTCACGAACCGGGAGACCCGCAGCCGCGCGGTCTCCGGCTGCCACGTCACCTCGGCGAACTGCGCCCCGTACGAATGCAGCGAGTACTTCCTGCTCTCGGCACCACCCATGGTGGTGGCAGATTGGCCGTTGCCGATCGCCGCACGTACGTTGGCGCGCGCGAGCACGTCGCCGAGCGGGACGCCAGTCGACGGATCGCTCTTTCGCGACACGCGGCCGTTCGCGAACTGGAGATCGGCCGCCTTCGCGCCCTTGAAATGCGCGTTTGGTCCGGACGTCGCCATGCCGAGCAGCGACTGGATGGCCGCCCGCGCTGCGTTGGACACGGCGGGAATCACCGACGCCGTGACCCATGAGCCACCCGAGATCGGACCCATCGGCAGCCGGGTGTCGCCGAGCTGCACGTCGATCTTGTCGATCGGAATCCCCGTCACTTCGGCGACCACCAGCGCGAGCACTGTGTACGTGCCCGTGCCGACGTCCTGTGTCGCCGTCTTCACGGTCGCCGTGCCCTGGCGCGTGATCTCCACTGATGCCTGCGCATCGGAGCGGAAGGCGCCCCACGTGCACGCCGCCATGCCCCAGCCGATCGTCAGGCCGTCGCGCTTCATCGTGCCGACACCCGGGTCACGATGCGCCCAGCCGAACTTCTCCGCTCCCACCTGCATGCACTCCAGCAGGTGCCGCGACGAGAAGGGCAGCTTGTTCGACTCGTCGAACTGCGGCTCGTTGCGACGTCGCAGCTCGATCGGGTCCATTTTCAGCGCGACAGCCAGCTCGTCCATCGCCGACTCCATCGCGAAGAGGCCCGGCACCGCGCCTGGTCCGCGCATCGCCGTTGGTGTACCGATGTTCCCGCGCGACAGCGCTGACGCGACGCGCAGGTTCGGCACGCTGTACATGAACGGTGTGGCCTCGCCGCAGTCTTCCTTGTAGTCGTCGAGGATCGACGTCTGGTTGAGGTACTCCTGCGAGAGTGACAGGAGCTTGCCATCACGGTCCGCGCCGATGCGAAAGTGCTGCTGCGTGCGCGGCCGGTGACCGACGGCCTCGAACATCGACTGCCGCGAAACGACGAACTTCACCGGCGCGCCGACTTCACGTGCGATGCCCGCTGCGAGGATCGAGTGCGTCCACGGCCACAGCTTGCCGCCGAACCCCGACCCCAGGAAATGCGTGATGACGCGAACGTTCTCCATCGGCACGCCGAGCATCTGGTGGAGCACGTCGCGGTGGTTGAGGACCGCCTGCGACGTCTCGTAGAGCGTGACGTGGCCCTTGTCCCACGCGGCGACGGTGGCGTGCAGCTCGATGGGGTTGTGCACCTCGGTCGGCGTGACGTAGGACTGGTCGATTTGTACTGGTGCGGTCGCAAACGCCGCATCTGCATCGCCGCGCTGACTCTCCGTCTTCATCGGCTTGTCGGCGACGAGTTGCGGCGCCACGTTGTGCGGGGCGGTCGTGTACTTCACGCGCACGGCATCGGCGGCTGCCTTCGCCTGCTCCATCGTCTGTGCGACGGCCACCGCCACGTACTGGCCGTAATACCGAACCTCATCGTCTTCGAAGGGCGGGCGCTTTTCGTCGATCAAGCCGCTGAGGCCCTTGGGCGGTGCCGCGCGGAAGAACGCCTTGATATTGCCGCGGTAGTAGACCGCCTTCACGCCGGGCAGCTTTCTCGCCGCGCTCGCGTCGATTGACGCGATGCGTCCGCGCGCGATCGTGCTGCGCACCGGGACGGCGTACAGCATACCGGCAAGCGAGATGTCGGATGTGTAGACGGCGCGTCCACTCACCTTGAGCGGCGCGTCGATGCGCGGCAGCTTGCCGCCGAGCACGTTCGGCGACTCGGGTGCGCCGACTGCGTTGGATCCCTTGGCGGCGCTCATACCGTGGCCATCCCGGTGGCGAGGCGCAGCGCGTGTGCGAGACATCGCTGCGCGAGCTCGACCTTGAATCCGTTGTCGCTTTGCGGCCGCGCGTCGGCGAGTGCAAGCCTCGCTGCCGCGACGATCGTTGCCTCGTCCACCGCCCCTCCAGTGAGCGCCTGCTCGGCGGCCATCATCCGCCACGGTTTCGTGCCCACGCCGCCCATCGCGATGCGGACGTGGCGGAATCGACCGCCTTCCACCTCGACGACGACCGCGGCCGACGCGAGCGCGAACTCGTACGAGGCACGATCGCGCAACTTGAGGTAGCGCGACGTCGTGCCGGCGCGCGGTGGCGGCAGCATGACGTGCGTGACCAGGTCGCCCGGTTCGAGCACCGTCTCACGCTGTGGCGTGTCGCCGGGGAGCAGGTGGAACTCCTGGAAGGGAATCACCCGCTCGCCCTTGCGGCCCTGCACGTGCACCGTGGCTTCGAGTGCGGCGAGCGCGACGTTCATGTCCGATGCATTGGTGGCGATGCACTGCGCACTGGTGCCGAGGATCGCGAGCGAGCGGTTGTCGCCGGCAATGGCGGAGCAGCCCGAGCCCGCCTCGCGCTTGTTGCACGCCATGGCGGTGTTGCGGAAGTACATGCACCGCGTGCGCTGGAGCAGGTTGCCACCGGTCGTCGCGACGTTGCGGAGCTGCGCCGAGGCGCCGGAGAGCAGGGCCTCGGAGAGGACGCGATAGTCGCTGGCAATCCCGGGATCGTGAGCCAGGACGGTGTTCCTGACGAGCGCACCGATGCGCCGCCCCCCGTCCGCTGTCCGCTCGATCGCATTCAGCCCGAGGTGGTTGATGTCGACGACCCGGGTGGGATGCTCGACATTGAGCTTCATGAGGTCGACGAGCGTGGTGCCGCCAGCGAGGAAGCGAACGGGCGCGCCCTGCTGCGCCGTCGTGGCCTGTGCGCCGATGCCGATCGCCTCGGGGATCGTCCGCGCGCGGGTGTACTGAAAGCGTTCCATGGTCAGCCCCCGCCTACACGTGAATTACCGCGCATTTCCTGGATGGCCGCCACGATGTTCGGATAGGCACCGCAGCGGCAGATGTTGCCGCTCATCAGCTCCTTGACGTCGCTGTCCTTCGGCCCGCAGGGCTCCTTCATCAGCGCGACCGCCGACATGATCTGCCCCGGCGTGCAGTAGCCGCACTGGTAGCCGTCGTGGGCAGCGAACGCGGCTTGCATCGGATGCAGGGAATCGGGAGAGCCGATGCCCTCGATGGTGGTGATGTCGTCGCCTTCGTGCATGAGCGCGAGGCGCAGGCAGGAGTTGACGCGCTCGCCGTTCACATGGACAGTGCACGCACCGCACTGCCCATGGTCGCAACCCTTCT
>JBKJMP010000393.1:0-7855 GCA_046596395.1 Gemmatimonadaceae bacterium | reverse complement strand
GTCGCGGGCCCGCGCCGGCGTTGCGCCGCGCGTCGATTCACTCTGGCAGCGCCAATGGCGCCCCGCATTCCAGCGCTTCCTGAACAACACCCAACAGCAGAACGGCGAACTCTATCTCTCCATGCCGCTGGGGGGCGAGGGACGCACGATCCACTTCGGCAAGCAACAGAACGTCGTCGCCGGCCCGATGCCGGAGTCGTCGGCGGAAGCGGAGATCGTGCTCTACGTGATGGCGCACGAGATCGTGGGGACGGTCGCGAGCACGGCCATCACCGACAACACCACGCCGGCCGACCGACGCACGGGAGCGACGTCGCAATACGAGCAAGCGGCGGCGGTGCGGGCAGGTGCACTGCTACTCGAGAAGACGATTCCGTCCGCGGTGCCCGGCTACATGCGCTTCTATCTACAGGCGGCCGGCCGTACTCCGCCGAGCGACCCGCGCGCGATGTTCACGAGTGTGTACGCCGTCCCGAATGCCGTGCGCGACGCGATCACCCGCCAGTTCGAGGTAATCCTGGGCGGGATTTGAGCGAACCCCTTACGCCTCACCCCAAGCCCGGCTTGCAAACTCCCGACCCTCGACTCCTCACGCTCAACCCCAGACTCGGCCCTAAAAGACGGGTCTGGTGTTGAGGGTAGGGGGTTCTGGGTTTGGAGTCTGCAAGCCGGGTTCGGAGTTCTGGGTTTGGAGTCATAGAGTCGCCAACCTCTCTAAATCCACGTTCCCCCCGCTCACCATCGCCACGACGTGATCCGACGGCCGTAGCTGGATGCGACCGGAGAGCAGGGCGGCGGTAGCCGCTGCGCCGGCGCCCTCCGCTACCAGCTTGCATCGCGTCATGAGGAACACCATCGCAGTCGCGATCTCCGTGTCGCTCACGAGCACGATGTCGTCCACGTAGCGACGCACGATCTCGAAGTTTCGCTCGCCCGCCATCGGCGCCGCGAGACCGTCGGCGATCGTCGGCACGACCTCGCCGAGCCGAATTGCCTTGCCCGCATCGATGCTCTGCCGCATCACCGACGACGTCTCCGGCTCGACACCGATCACACGCGTCGCCGGCGATGCTTCCTTGATCGCGACCGCCATTCCCGAGATCAGGCCACCTCCCCCAATCGGGACGACCACGACATGCGGTGCCGTCGTCTGCTCGAGAACCTCGAGCGCCACGGTGCCCGTGCCCTCGATCGTGTGATCGGCGTCGAACGGATGCACGAACGTGAACCCATGCTCGGCGGCGAGGTCGCGCGCGCGCTGGAATGCGTCCATGCTCGTGCCGTGCTGGATCACGGTTGCGCCGTAGCCCGCGCTCGCCGCGACCTTTGTCGGCGCCGCAGTCGCGGGCATCACGACCGTGCACCGCACCCCCGCCGCCTGCGCCGCCCACGCCAGCGCCTGCGCATGATTGCCCGCGGACACCGTCACCACGCCGCGAGCCCGCGCGTCGTCGCTCATCTGCATGAGTGTGTTGAGCGCGCCTCTCACCTTGAACGACCCCGTTTTCTGGAAGCTCTCACACTTGAGCCCAGCGAACCGCACGCCCGCGTGCGACGCGAGCGTGCCCGAGCCCATGAGAGGGGTGACGTGCACGCGGGAAGCAATCCGCTCGCGTGCACGCTGGATGTCGCCGAGGGTGACCATGTCGCAGAGGCTATAGGGGGGTGACGCCGGAATCAATGCTCGCGCAGTGGCGCTTCATCGCACGGCCGCGCATCGTTCCCGACCATGTCTCTCCGAACCACCGCCGCCTCTCCCACTGCGCGCGTCCTTGTCGCGCTGCTCGCCGGCTTGGCTCTCGGCATCGCGATCGCGATGTCGGACGACGCTCGCCTGCTCTCGTACGCGGAGGCGATCGAGCCGCTCGGCGTGCTGTCGGTGAATGCGATCCGCATGACCGTTATTCCGCTCGTCGTATCGATGCTCATCACCAGCATCGCGGAGCGGAGTGCCACCGTCGGCCGGCTCGGTGGGCGCGCGCTCGTGGTCTTCGCCTCGCTGCTCACGCTCTCGGCGACGTACGCGATGATCGCCATTCCGCTGTCGATGCGCTGGCTCACGATCGATGCGGTCACGAGCCAGACGCTCCGCGCGGGCGCCACGGCCACCGCGGCGGAGACGTCGGCCGCAATTCACGACGCACCGGGATTTCGCGCGTGGCTCGTGGACCTCGTGCCGACGAATCCCATCCAGGCCGCGGCGTCGGGCCGACTGCTGCCGCTCATCGTGTTCACCGTGCTGTTCGCGCTGGCATTGGCGCGCCTCAAGCCCGAGTCGCGCGAGCCAGTGCTGCGCGTCTTCCGGGCGCTGGCGGAGGTGATGCTCGTGCTCGTGCGCTGGATCATCGCGCTCGCGCCGCTCGGCGTGTTCACGCTCATCGTGCCCACGACCGCACGCCTCGGCACCGCGGCCGCCGGTGCGCTCGGATACTATCTCGCCGCAACGGTGCTCCTGGCGATCGGCTTTCTCGTCATTCTGTATCCGGTGGTCGCGATCGCCGCGCGTATTCCCATCGGCCTGTTCGCGCGAGCCGCGCTGCCCGGACAGGCGGTGGCGATCGGAACCAGCTCGTCGCTCGCCGCCCTGCCGGGCCTCATCGACGGCACCGACCGGGTGCTCCGCCTGCCCCCGGCCGTGAGTGGATTCGTGCTGCCGCTCGCCGCATCCACGTTCAAGATCACGTCGCCGATCGCCAAGGTCACCGGCGCGCTCTTCCTCGCGCGGTTGTACGGCGTGGACATCGGCTTCACTCAGCTGCTCACGCTGGTGCTCGCGAGCGTGCTGCTCAGCGCGAGTACGCCGGGAGTTCCACACGCGTGGCTCGTGGTGCTCGCACCGATGCTGGTGACGGCCGGCATTCCGCCCGAGGGCATCGGCCTGCTCATGGCGGTGGACCTCATCCCCGACATGGCCTACACCACCGTGAATGCCACGGGCTACATCGCGGCGGCGGCAATAGTCGGGAGGAACAACGGGCGTGACTCGCCCGCGGATCCACTGACCGAGTAATTTTCGCTATGTCCGACGCGCCCCGCCCTCCCGTACCGACGTCCATCGATCGCTCAGCAGTCGATCGCGTCCTCAAGCGCGCGCTCGAACTCCAGTCGTTGAGCGCATCGGATCCCGACGGCCGCCTCACCGAAGCTCAGCTCGAGGCGCTCGCGAAGGAGGTCGGACTCGACCCGATCAACCTCCGGCAGGCGCTCGCCGAGGAGCGCTCGCGTGTCGAGGTGCCGCCGGAGTCGGGGATGCTCGCGAGCCTGTACGGTGGATCTGCGGCGAGCGCGCAGCGCACCGTGCGCGGAACGCCCACGCAGGTGCTCAAGGCGCTCGACGACTGGATGCAGCGTCAGGAGTGCCTCATGCCGCAGCGGCATTTTCCCGACCGCATCGTGTGGGAGGCGCAGCGCGGGATCGTGAGCCAGGTGCGCCGCACCGTGAGTGGCCGCGGCGCGGCGCTCGCGCGCGCCACCACCGTGGCTGCCACCGCGATTGCCGTGGACACCGATCGCGTGCTCGTTCGGCTCGACGCGCATCTCGGGCGGTATCGGTCGCTCATGGCGCAGCAGAATGCCGCAGTCACGGGCGTGGGGCTCGTCGCAGGTGGCGTGCTCGCCGTGTTGAGTTTTCCAGTATTGCTCGCAGCCGCGCCGGTTGCTGTGCTGGCACCCGTCGCGTTCGCGGCGTCGCGTGCGTCGCATGCGCGGTCGGTGGAGGCGGCGCAACTCGCACTGGAGCAGGTCCTCGACCGGCTCGAGCGGGGCGAGGCAGGACGTCCGCCCACCTTGCTCAGCATGCTCGCTGCGGCGGTGACGTTGCGCAGCTAGCTGGCCCGGCGAAGGAAGCGTGAAAACCTCCTTGTTTTACATTGGACGGATTACGCGGATCTGACGGATGAACCAAGTCAGGTGCCGCGGGCAGATGCTGGCCCCGGATCATGAAAGAATGAATCTTTTCTGTTCGAAGGCCTGGAACTGGGGTCGCCGATCCCGACTGGAAATATCCGTCAAATCCGCGTAATCCGTCCAATGTAGAATCACACCCGCGGTTGCGACCGGCGCGAACTACCGTACGCCCGCGACCAGGAACGGCCGCCGCATCGCGCGATCCGCAAGCCAGCTGAGCCCGCGGTTGCTGAGGATGACGAGGAACCCGAACAGCGTGAGGGACTTCACCTCGCGACGCGAGATCTTCACCACCTCACGGCGCGCGAGTGCCGTCGGAGTCAGCGTCAGGTCGCGCAACGTCGCGTAGGCAAAAAGCAGCGGCAGCACGCAGAACAGGCGAATGGGCACCGCGCGGCGCGGGATCAGCAACAGGTAGCTGCGCGCGCCCTCCAGGTCTCGCCAGGCCAGGTCCACCAAGGTCGCAAGTGCCGCGCGCGTACCCGCGGCGCGGTCCGGCGCGAGGATGGTCGCATGGCTGCTGCCGTGCGCGCGCAGCAGGTCCTCGGGGATGTAGATGGAGTTCTCCTGCTCGGCATCGGTGGCGACGTCCTTCAGGATGTTCACCGTCTGGAGCGCCTCGGCGAACACCCGGCATTTCTCCCGCAGCACCTGATAGCGCCGCTCGCCGATGCTCGGCGCATGCTCGTGCCACAGGTCGGTCAGGAGGTAGCCCACCGTTCCCGCGACGTAGTAGCAGTACTCCTTGTACTCGTCGAGATTCTGGATGCGGATGCCGTGCGGGTACTGGAGCACGAACTTGCGCATCCCGCGAATCATTTCGCCCACCCAACGCTGGACGTGCGTGCGCGTGGCGGCGGGCAGGGCGCGATAGAGCACGAATACGAGGTCGGCGTTCCGCGCGAGCCGCACGTGCGCGGCGTCACCGGTCAGGTCGGCGACGAGTGCGGGAAACGCATCGGCCGCGCTCGCGTCATCGAAGCAGCGGAGCAGCTCGTCGAGAAGCGCCGCCTTGTCCGCAGCCGGCGCGGTCGGCTCGTCCTCGAGTGTGTCGGCCACGCGACACAGCAGGTAGGCCGCGAGCACTGCGCGGCCAAGGGTCCCTGGCAGCACACGAATGCTGAGCGCAAAGGTGCGCGACACGGCGGCGAGATTCTCACGGCCAAATCGCTCCGCCGCCGCGAGCCGAGCGGCGTCGCGCACGGCCTGTCCGTCCGTCGGTTCTACCACCATGGGCATTACACTTCTCGTCACGGTGATGAATTTACCCGAGGGCCAGCCTCCCAGCGACTACCGCGGACTCTTCCGTGACGACCCGAGCGCGCGCGCCGTGTACAGCGAGGCGGCCGGCATCGGACAAGTCCTTCCGCACGCGGTCGCCATTCCCGCCGACGCCGGCGACGTCGTTGCGCTCGTGCGTTGGGCCGCCGAGGCGGGCGTGCCGCTCGTTCCGCGCGGGTCCGGGAGCAGCATGTCCGGCGGCGCCATCGGCGATGGCATCATTGTGGACGTCGGCGGGCTCGATTGGATCGACATCGTGGATACCGCACGGATGCGCGTTCGATGCGGGGCCGGCGCACTCCGCGACGCCGTTGATCGCGCGGCTCGGTTGGTGGGACTGCGCTTTCCCGTCGATCCATCGAGCGGCGCGTTCTGCACCGTCGGCGGCATGGCATCTACCAACGCCGCGGGCGCTCGCACGCTGCGCTACGGAGCCATGCGGCCCTGGGTCGAGGCGCTCGACTGCGTGTTCGCCGACGGCAGCCGCGCGGAGGTCCGCCGCGGTGCGCCGCTCCCGGATGTGGCCGGCCTTCGCGGCTTCCTTGCCATCGCGCCGACGCTCGTGGCGGCCGAGCTGGTGTCACCGTCGGTGCATGCGGGCGTGCGAAAGGAGTCGTCGGGTTACGGGCTGAACGCGTACGCCCACTCGGGAGAGCTGATCGACCTGTTAGCCGGGAGCGAGGGGACGCTCGCCATCATCGTCGGACTCGAGCTGCGCCTGACGCCGATGGTCGCGTGCACCGCGAGCGTCCTCGGCGCCTTCGATTCGCTCGACGCCGCCGTCCTGGGCGCGGGGGTCGCGCGCGGGGCCGGTGCGTCCGCGTGCGAGCTGCTCGATCGCACCTTCCTCGACGTCGCCCGGGGCGGCGGCGCGTCCGTGCCAGTTCCGCTGGCGACGGAAGCCGTGCTGCTGGCGGAGGTCGAAGGCGACGCGGACGACGCGTGCGGGCGTCTCGCGAGCGCGCTCGCCGACGCGTTTCGCGCGCGTGGCGCGACGGACGTGGCGCTCGCGCTCGATCCCGAGACGGAGCACGCGATGTGGGAGCTCCGCCATGCCGCGAGCCCCATCCTGAGCCGGCTCGACCCCGCGCTCAAGTCGATGCAGTTCATCGAGGACGGCTGCGTTCCACCCGACCGGCTCGCCGACTACGTGCGTGGTGTTCGCGCCGCGCTGGCGGCTCACGGCATTCGCGGCGTGATCTTCGGGCACGCGGGGGATGCCCACGTCCACGTGAATCCCCTCGTGGACGTGCGCGTCGCCGGATGGCGCGATCGCATCGAGGCGCTGCTCGCGGATGTGACGTCGCTCACGGTGCGGCTCGGCGGGACGCTCGCCGGCGAGCATGGCGACGGCCGTCTCCGCGCCCCGCTCCTTCACCACGTCTGGCCAGCCGACGCGCTTGCACGCTTCGCCGCCGTGAAGCACGCATTCGATCCAGAGGGCCTGCTGAACCCCGGCGTAAAGGTCGCGACGCCGGAAGCCCGCGCCGTGGAGCACGTGAAGTACGATCCCGAACTCACCCCACTGCCCCCCGCCGCCCGTCGCGCGCTCGCCCTCGTTGAGCGCGACCGAGCATACGCCCGCCCCCGGCTGGACCTGCTGGCCGATGCGGAAGCGGAGACGAAGACCGTCGAATAAGTTCACGACGTTCCTGTTCCCTGTTCCCTGTTCCCTGTTCCCTGTTCCCTGTTCCCTGTTCCCTGTTCCCTGTTCCCTGTTCCCTGTTCCCTGCCCTTCATGACAGCAACCGCGCCCACCTCCCCGCGCCTCTACTTCGAGCCGATCGTCACCGTGCTCTCCCGTCCCGCCTTCGGCACGCCCGAACACTTGCCCGTGCGGTGGGAGGGCGAGAGCACCGACGGCGAGCGACTCGCGGAGTTCGCGGGGCGGCTCTGCTACATGAGCCAGCACAACCCGGCCGGCCGGTCCACCCGCGAGTACCTCGAGAACATCAAGAAGCAGGGGCACGGCAGCGTCCTGGAGCACGCCAACTATTCCCTGCTCCTCGAGGGCGTGAGCCGCTCACTCACGCACGAGCTGGTGCGCCACCGCGCGGGGTTTGCCTACTCACAGCTCTCGCAGCGCTACGTGGACGAGAGCGAAGCGTCGTTCGTCGTCCCCCCCGCCATCGCCGGCGACGACCTCCTCGAGGGCGCGTGGCGCTCGCAGATCGAGAGCGCGCAGGCCGCGTACGTCGCGCTCGTCTCGCAACTCATGGAGCGTTACGGCTGGGTGGCGGACAAGATCCACCGCCGGAAGATGGCCCGCGAAGCCGGACGCGGCGTGCTCCCGAACTCGACGGAGACGAAGATCGTCGTCACCGCCAATGCCCGGGCGTGGAGGACGATGCTCGAGCTCCGCAGCAGCGAGGCCGCCGAGCTGGAGATCCGTCGCCTCGCCGTGATGGTCCTCCGCGTTCTCGCCGTCGAAGCACCCGCGTTCTTCTCGGATTTCGAGATTTACGAGGCGAGCGATCGCCGCGAGGCGGCGCGCATCTCCTACCACAAAGTCTGAGTCGACCGCGCGCCGAAATTTTTTTCGCCGGCGGCGATATTTTTCATTGCGCGAAAAATCCGGAATTGGTATCATAGGCGCGTTGCACGTGGCGTGCGTCTTGCCCGCGTGCGCGTTGGGAGATTCTCGCTCGAGTGGCTGTGCTGGGCCGGC
>JBKJMP010000129.1:0-4580 GCA_046596395.1 Gemmatimonadaceae bacterium | reverse complement strand
ACCTCGATGGCTTCGAGGTGCTGGCACGTCTCCGCAGCGCCGACATGGAGCTTCCGGTGCTGATGCTCACTGCGCGCGACGAGGCCGAGAACCAGGTACGGGCCCTCGACGGCGGCGCAGACGATTATGTCTTCAAGCCGTTCACCTTCAAGGTGCTGGCGGCCCGCGTCAAGGCACTTCTGCGCCGCCGCACCAATGATCGCGCCGAGGTGCTGCGGTTTGCCGACCTCGCGCTCGACACGGGACTTCGGCGCGCGCATCGCGGAAACCGCGACATCGAGCTGACGTCCACCGAATACGAGGTGCTCCGGCAGTTCCTCCTGCACCCGCGCCGCGTCCTCCCCAAGAGCTTCCTCATGGATCGCGTGTGGGGCTACGATGTCGAGGGCGGCTCCAACGTGCTGGAAGTGTACGTCAAGCAGCTCCGGCAAAAACTCGAGGCAGCGAGCGAAGTCCGCCTCATCCACACGTTTCGTGGAGCCGGATACGCCTTGCGCGAGCCATCGATGGCGCCGGCATGACCCGAGCGGGGGAGGGCACCTGCCCTCCCCGTTGCTCGTGAGGCGAACGTGAGGGGTTCACTTCGGCTCCGTCTCGCCGCGTGGTGCGCGGGCATCATCTTCGGCGTCGTGCTGTTGATCGCACTCTACGGCTATGCGGTCGTCAGCCGCACGCAGTACGACGAGCTCGATGGCCGTCTCCAGACCGTGGCGGAACACGTCTCCACCGAGCTCGCGCGCGCCGCGGACGCGAGCGAGCGTGCGCACGCGCTGACCGGCGCCCGCCGGCTTGGCGTTGTCATCGCGCTGTACGATTCCCTCGGGAGCCTCCTGGAGGGCGAAACGCCGGCAATCGCCGGATCGCCGGCCGTCGATCCGCGACGGGTCATGACCGAATCACCGCAGGCGTCGTACGGACTCCTTGCGGCGCTCGCGCCAGCGGTCCACCCGGTCATCCAGGGCCGCGGCGCTCTCGGGCTCATCGAGCGCACGCACGAACGATGGCGCGTCTACGTCCTTCCCGCCGACGGCCTCATCACCGCCGGTGGGCGCGCACAGTACGTCGTCGGCGTCGCCCCGCTGACGGCGCTCGACCGGTCGCTGCGACGGGTCCTGATGCTCATGATGTGGATCGCCATGATCGGCAATGCTCTCACGTTCACGGCAGGCTGGATGCTCGCCGGACGGGCGCTCTGGCCCGTGCACCTCCTCACGGAGGCGGCCGGGAGCATCGCGCGATCCGGGGTCTTCTCGCAGCGCGTCACGAGCGACATGCCGCGCGACGAACTCGGACGGCTGGCCACGACCTTCAACGAGATGCTCGAGCGGCTCGAACGCGCGCACGTGGCGCAGGCCCGATTCATCGCCGACGCGTCGCACGAGTTGCGCGCGCCCATCACCGTCATCCAGGCCAATCTCGAGCTCCTCGAGTTTCAGCCCGCACTGTCTTCATCGGAGCGGGATGACGCGGTTCACGAAGCGCACGTCGAGACCGCCAGGCTCGGACGCCTCGTCGCCGACCTCCTCCTCCTCGCCCGTGCTGACGCAGGCGTTCCGAAGCGCCACATGCCGGTCGATCTCGACCGCGTGGTAATGGATGTACTCGGCGAGGTTCACCACCTTGCCCCGCGAGACCGCATCAGGATCGGCACGTTCGACCGTGTCGTGGTTGCCGGCGACGCCGACCAGCTGAAGCAGCTCCTCCTCAACCTCTTGGAGAACGCCATCAGGTACACACCGTCCGAGGGCGCAATCTCCGTCGCGCTTCGCCGCGTGGGCGCCTTCGCCGAGGTCGAGATCCGCGACGCCGGCATCGGGATACTGGCCGAGGATCTCCCGCGCGTCTTCGAGCGCTTCTTTCGCGCCGATCGCGCCCGGACACGAAATGCCGGCGGAACCGGTTTGGGGCTGCCCATCGCCCAGTGGATCGCACGGCAGCACGACGGCGACATCACACTCACGAGCGAGCCAGGTACTGGCACACTCGCCACGGTCCGGATTCCGGCCTCGCAGTAACTCAATACCTCGCAATCATGTGCTTCTCCGCAACCGCCAGCTTCGTCGCCGGCACCACGCTTTCCGCCTTCGGCGTCGCGACCATCAGGAAGGTCGAGCACCGATCGGAGCTCCCGTTCGCGATGATACCGCTCCTCTTCGGCCTCCAGCAGCTCATCGAGGGCGTCGTGTGGCTGACCTTCACTCGCGACGTTCCAGTCCTCGGCGTGACGATGACGTACCTCTACACGTTCTTCGCGCACGTCCTCTGGCCGGTCTACATCCCGTTCGCGTTCCGGGTGCTGGAGAAGACACCGTGGCGCAAGAAGGCGATGCTCTGGTTTCAAGGCGCTGGCCTCGCGGTCGGGGGCTATCTCCTCTACGTCATGATCGCCCGCCCCGTCGTCGCGGAAGTCGTTGGCCGTCACATCGCGTACGTGTCACCGCACTTCTACGTCGTGCCGGTCATCGGTCTCTACGTTGCCGCAACCTGTTTCACCGGATTCTTCTCGAGTCACACCTTCGTTCGCCTGTTCGCCGGGCTCGCGCTGCTGTCGTTCATCGGGACCTACCTCTTCTACGCGCACGCACTCGTCTCGGTGTGGTGCTTCTTCACCGCGATCCTCAGCCTCCTCATCTTCCTGCACCTCCAGGCGCGCCGGCTCGGCGGCTTTCCGGCACGCGATGACGCCGCGCTGGCGTAGGCGCCGCTGGATCATCGGGGCGGTCGTCGTCATGCTCGTTCTCGCACCGCTCCTCGTCCTGGCGCTCGTCGGCGTGCCGCACGTCTTCCGCGGTCCGCTCGTCCGGATCGTCATGAAGGCGGATGCGACCGGCCGCGCACCCGCGCTCGGCGACCCGGCATTCGACGCCGCGTTCGAGCTCGTCACGGGCGCACGGTTCACCGCCGGCAACAGCGTCGAGGTCCTGTCGAATGGCGACGAGACCTTTTCGCGACTCTGGCACGACCTGCGCGCGGCGCAACGCTCCATCACGATGCAGATGTACTACACGGGGCCAGGAGCCGTCATCGACAGCACCGTCCGCATCCTCGCCGAGCGCGCGCGCGCCGGCGTGCCGGTCTTCTATCTGTACGACGCATTCGGGGCCCAGACGACGCCAGCGCCGCTCCTCGACACGCTTCGCGCAGCCGGCGTGCGCGTGGCCGAGTTCGCGCCGATCCGCTGGTACGCGCTCGATCGCGCCAATCACCGGTCGCACATCCGCGCGATCGTCATCGACGCGGCGGTCGGCTACATCGGTGGCTTCGGCCTCGACGACAAGTGGCTCGGCGGTGGCCGGCGGCCCGGTGAATGGCGCGAGACCAATACGCGGTTCGAGGGCCCCGTCGTCGCGCAACTGCAGGCCACGTTCGCCGCCAAGTGGGCCGAGACAACCGGCGACATCCACGATGGGGTCCGACTCCTGGCGACTGACTCCGCTCCCGCGCACCAGCAGGCGGCCGGCACGCTGGCCGCCCTCGCGTACAGTCCCGCGCTCGGTGGAAGCACCGTCGCGGAGCGCCTCGTCGCCATGTCCATCGCGAGCGCGCGACAGCGCCTCTACATCACCAACGCCTACTTCATCCCGCAGGCGGACTTCGTCGAGCTGCTGGTGCGCGCCGCCCGGCGCGGAGTGGACGTGCGAGTGCTCACCAACGGCAGCCGGTCCGATGTCAGATCCACGTGGCTCGCGGGCCGCAGCCGCTACGAGGCGCTCCTCGCGGGTGGCGTCCGCATCTATGAGTACGAGCCCACGACGCTCCACTCCAAGACGTTCGTCGCCGACGGGATCTGGACGTCTGTCGGCACGATGAACTTCGACAACCGATCGCTTGCCTACAACAATGAAGTTGCGCTCATGACACGCGACACGGTGGTGGGTGCGGTGATGGACTCGATGTTCCTGGCCGACCTCCGTCTATCCGAGGAAATCCGGCTGGAGTCGTTTCGGCGCCGGTCACGCTGGATGCGCCTGCGAGAGCGTGGCGCAAGCGCGCTCGCGGGCCTCCTCTGACGATTCTGGTCAGGTGCGCGCTTTCGGGTCTCGCCCCCACCAGAGCGCGACTCCGCTCATCGGAAGGAGGAGGACAGCGGCCAGCGCAAAGGGCGCGTGCATCTGCCAGGCGAACAGCGCGCCGCCCAGGATCGCTCCACCCGTCTGCCCGATGCCGGTCGCCGTGCCCTGCGCTCCGAGTGCCGCGCCAGTCGCCGCTCCCCCGCGCAGCGAGATGAGCGCCGCCACGTTCGGGCCGATGAGTGCGACGCCGAGGGCGAGGAACGAGATCGTCGTCAGGACGCTCGCCGTCCCGCGCGCGAGCCCGAGCACGGCGAGACTCGCGCCGACGAGTGCGAAGCCCACGGCGATCTGGCGCATCTCCCCCACGCGCCGCGCCCAGGGTGACCCGATGCCGAGCTGCGCAACCGACATCACCAGGCCGCAGACCATGAACGCCGCGCCCACCTGACCGGGTCCGTACCTCCACATGCGCATCGAGAAGAGCGCAAACGTGGACTCGAACAAGGCGAGCCCGAACTGGCCAGCCAGCGCCAGCCCGAGGAGCCCGCGAAGCGCTGTGGCGCGCGC
>JBKJMP010000052.1:0-3445 GCA_046596395.1 Gemmatimonadaceae bacterium | reverse complement strand
TCCTCCGCGGCGGCGCGCTCGAGCTCCGTGCGCTGTTCAGCGACCGCGCGCTCCAGGGTTTCACGCTGCGCAGCGAGCGCTGCACGCGCGGCAAGTACCGCCTCCTGGAGCTCTGCCTTCTGCTTCGCGTGCGCCGCCTCGAGCTCCGCCTTCTGTTTCGTGTATGCCGCCTCGAGCTCCGCCTTCTGCCGGGCGTGCGCCGCCTCTTCATCCTCCACGACCTTCGCGAACTTTGCCCGCTCCTCGACCATCAACATCTCGAAGCTCGCACGCTGGTCTGCCATGAGCTTCTCGAAATTCGCGCGTTCCTCCTTCATCGTGCGGTCGAAGTCCACGCGCTCATTGAAGAGCTTCTCGCGTTCCTCGAGCTGCTCGCCGAGCGTCTCGGCCCGGATGCGCGACGCCTCGTGCTCGCCGACGCCGAGCGGCTCGGCCATGCCAATGAGCGAGATGTACCGTGTGACGTCCGCCAGCGTGCGCGGCTTCGCCGCATCGAGCATGTCGGCGGTCGCATCGCGGAGTTGCGACGGCAGGTCGGGGCGCAACTCGGCGAGCGACTTGCCGCCGTACTCGGCGGGATCCTCGCGGCCCGTGAGCATGGCCAGCGCGAGCTTCACGATGGTGCGCGCGTCTTCGGTGGCTCCATCCACACGCCGGATGCGCGGCAGCGCCGTGGCGCCGAACACGACGCGCACGCGGTCGGTCTTGGGCTCGAGGAAGATGCGGTTCGCCGTGATCGAGCGATGGACCACGTCGTGCTCGCGCGCCCACTCGAGCAGGCCGCTCATCTCGCGGAGGATCGCGGCGGTGCGCGTGGTGGAGAAGCGCTCCCCCGTTTCCAGCTTCTGCGCGAGCGAGGCATCGGTGGTCCGCTCGGTCACGACGGCGAACAGCTCGCCCAGCCACCGACCCTCGACGATGGGGATCAGCCGGCGATGCGTGTTGCCGGAGAGGAGCTTCACGTCTGCCGCGAGGTGCGAGAGCGCGTTGCCCTCGTCCCCATCCGGCTTCGTGAAGACCGAGATGAGGACGCTCGTGTTGTCGTCGCGCCGCTTGCTTCCCGCGATCTTGCGCGTGGCGGCAAACGTTCGCGTGTCGCCCTGCCCGGTCACCTCTCCGACGATTTCGTAGTCTTGCTCGAGGACAGATAGGTCGAGAGACTGCTTCGCCTGACTCATGTATGCTCCGTGACGGTCGCGTGGCCCTGCTGCTACCGCTTCCTATTGCGGGTTTGGTGCCGCAAAGCTCGTCAGGCGCAAGAAGCGAGCTCGGCCGGCGTGGGACGGCCTAAAAGCGTGGAAGCTTGCCCCTGTATCCGAATTCGCGGAGACGCTTCACCGCGATCTTTCGTTCGGCATCGCTGAACAACGGGGCCCACCGGGGCTGGAGGATCGTCGCCTCTACCGTCAGGTCCAACCTGCCCTTCTCCCAGAGGGCGGTATATCCCTCGGACACCGACGGCGAATTCACGATCGTTCGCGCGGTCTCCAGTCCGCCCTGCTCATTGATCATGCCGAGAAAGCGAGTCGCGTTATAGCGCGCATCGTCCCTCGCACGCCTATAGAGCTCGATCATCTCGTCGTGAAAGGCCATCTCGAGCTCGAGCATCGTCCCTCCGGTCTCACTGCACGATTAGTGAGTCCGGCGCGATGAATCAAGTCCTCCAGAGCGACGGCGCCGGGCAGACGCGAGGCGTGCAACGAGCACAGAGGCGGTGGAGCAGCTGAAGCTACCCCGAGACGGTCGCCGACGAAGCTGCGGGTTAGCGGATCACGACGCGCGCCGCGTAGTCGCGCACGCTCGTGAGCGGCAAGGCAAGCTGGCGCTGCAGGGGTGAGTCGATGACGTCGCCGAGGGCGGTCTGTGCCCCGAATGACATGCCCGATGCGGCGCCCTCGTCGAACAGCGCGACCACGGGCGACATGAGCGCGAGCAGCGGCCGTGGGACGCGCTTCACCTTGTAGCGTCGGCCGGCGGCCTCCTCGAAGATGGCGAGCACCTGGTTCGGCGAGAGGTTTTCAGGTCCGCCGAGGGGTACGTCGCGATCCGCGAGTCGGGGGTCGTCGATGCTGCGGACGGCCACCTCCGCCACGTCGCTCGCCGAGATGTAGCTCACCGGCGCGGTGCCCGCGCCGAAGATCGTGGCGGTCCCCGCAGCGAAATCCCACCCGAGCTTGTCGCTCAGCCAGACGTCCATGAAGCAAGACGGCTGGAGGATCGTCCACCGCATTCCGCTCGCGCGCACCGCACGCTCGACCTCGCGCTTGTAGCGAATGAGCGGCGCGCCCGAATGCAACGCGGGCGATGCGGAGATGAAGACGAACTGCGCCACCCCCGTCGCCTTCGCGATCTCCACGAGGCGCAGCTGGCCATCATGGTCCACCGCGCGAAGACTCATCCCCTTGTCCTTCGAGCCCATCGCGGTCGCCGTCGAGATGATCGTCGCCACGCCGGCGCACGCTGCTTCGACGGACGCGCGCGTGCGCAGGTCGCCCGTGCAGATCTCCACGCCGATGTCTCGCAGCGCCGATTCGTTCGTCGAGCCGGCCCGGACCAGCCCGCGTACGTCGAGACCGCGACCGCGGAGCCGGCGGCAGATGTCGCCGCCGAGTATACCCGTAGCGCCAACGACGAGAATCATCGGATCACCGGTGTGAGGGAATGCGGGATGCGTGAAGCGAATCTGCACACCTACAGCCGTTTGCGCGAATTACACTGGCGCGCGGGCGTGCACGCCTCTTGCGCTCGCTGGCGGTACGCCGCTCGTCCTTCCCGTCCCTTCCGTCCGTACTTCCGTGGCCAAAGAGCAGACCAGCCAGGGCGCTTCCAGCGCGCCGATCACGCGTGAGCAGCTCATCAGCAACCTCAACGACGATCTCTCGCGCGAGTACCAGGCGATCATCGCCTACATCGTGTATTCGCAGGTGATCAAGGGCGCGCAGTTCATGCAGATCGCCAAGGAGCTCGAGGTGCATGCGGCCGAGGAGCTCGAGCATGCGCTGACGATCGCGAAGCAGATCGATTATCTCGGCGGCAAGGTCACGGCGACGCCGAAGGTCGTGAAGACGTCGGACGACGCGAAGGAGATGCTGCGCTTCGATCTCGACAACGAGGCGGAGACGATTCGCGCGTATCGCGACCGGGTGCGGCAGTGCGAGGTGCTGGGCGAATTCGCGCTCGCCGAGCACATCCGGGAAATCCTCAAGCAGGAGCAGGATCACCTGATCGAGCTGGCATCCGCATTGGGAGAGGATCCGCCGAACGTCAGCGGGTGACTGACGGTTGCGGGACGCGTGCGGCGGACGGTTGCGGGACGCGTGCGGCGGACGGTTGCGGGACGCGTGCGGCGTGCGGCGGACGGTTGCGGGACGCGTGCGGCGGACGGTTGCGGACGCGTAAAGCGTAAGTACCGAGCACCGGGTACGAACGCGTAGCGCTTCACGCA
>JBKJMP010000212.1:0-4872 GCA_046596395.1 Gemmatimonadaceae bacterium | reverse complement strand
ATCGAGAACCAGCGCACCGGCTTCCGCAACGCGTTCGCGCGCGCGGCGACCATTCGCGCAACCGTCGGCGTCATCTCCGGGCGCAGCGCCACCTCGCGTCCACCCTTGTCAACGAAGTTGTAGAGCTGCCCCACGATCTCGGCGCCGCTCTTCCGCGTGTACAGGTCGAGGGGCTCCAGTGGTGGTCCATCGTACTCGACGAACGCATAGCGCCGAGCGACTTGCCGCCACGTGTTCATGATGTAGGCGCGCTCCGCCAGCTCCTGGGGATAGAAATCGCGAAAACCGGGAAGGGCGCCTTTGAACATCCAGCAAGTTAGCCGGAGAGCGGAGACACCTGCAACCGCGCCATGGCGTCGCCGACCGTGTGAAACGACCCAGTCACCAGCACGGTGGCGCCCTCCTCGTCGGCACTGCGGATCGCCTCGTCGAAGTTGCTGAGTGCAACTGCGCGGTATCCGCGGGATTGGGCGTACGCGAGTGCGGTGGGAAGGGACCATGCCCGCGAGGCAGGCGCGGTCGGCGCGTCGGTGAGCACGAAGCGGTCGGCCAGCGGCGCCAGGGCATCCATCATCGCCCGCCAATCCTTGTCGTCGAGGACGCAGAGCAGCACGACCACGGGCGACTCGTGCGCGACGCTCGCCAGGCTCGCCGCGAGCGTGCGCGCGCCATCCGCATTGTGCGCGACGTCGAAGATCCGGTGGCCAACGCGATGGAACCTGCCTGGCAACCGAACCGCGGAGACAGCGCGCGCGGCATCACGCAGCGAGACGCGAAATGGATCTCCAGCGGCGTCGAGAAGTGCGAGCGTGAACGCGAAGTTCGCCGCTTGATGCCGCCCGACCAGTGGCGTCTCCACAACGCACTCGTCGCCCAGCGCGGCGAGGCGGAATCGCGTTCCACGCGGCGACAGGTCGATCTCGGCGATCTGCATCTCCTCGGCGGTGACTCGGACGTCGGAGGCGCCGGCGGCGTGTGCATCCCGCGCGAGCCAGCCCCGGACGTTGGGGTCCGTCTCGCCGATGACCGCCGGTGCACCGCGCTTGAAGATCCCAGCCTTCTCGCGCGCGATCTCCTCGAGCGTCGAGCCGAGGTACTCCATGTGGTCGTAGCCGATGGAGGTCACGCCGGACGAGCGCGGCACGACGACATTCGTCGAATCGAGCCGCCCTCCGAGTCCGGTCTCCACGAGGGCGACGTCCACACCGGCGCGAGCGAAGTGCGCGAGGGCCAGCGCCGTCGTCGCCTCGAAGAAGGACGCACCAATCCGCTCGATTCTGGGAGTGTGCTCCTCGATGAAGCGGACGACGTCGTCGCCGTCGATCGGCTCGGCGCCAACCACGATGCGCTCGCGAAAATCAACGAGATGCGGGGACGTATATCGCGCCACGCGCAGCCCCCTCGCGCGAAGGAGTGCGTCCGCCGTGGCGACCGCACTTCCCTTCCCGTTCGTGCCGGCGATGTGAATGACCGGATACGCCAGATGCGGGTCGCCGAGTTCGGCGAGGAGCGCACGCGTACGCTCGAGGCCGAACCGGAACGTGCCCGTCGTGCGTGCGAAGAGGTACGCGAGCGACGCCTCGTAGCCGCTCAGGGCGATGTCCACCCCGTCGCAGACGGCTTGCCGCTCATGTGACGAAGGAGCTGGCTCATCGTGTGCTTGAGATCGCGACGGTGCACCACCTGGTCGAGCATTCCATGATCGAGCAGGAATTCCGCCGTCTGGAAGCCTTCCGGCAGGTCCTGGCCAAGGGTCTGCTTGATCACGCGCGGTCCCGCGAACCCGATCACGGCGCCCGGTTCCGCGACGATCGCATCACCGAGCATCGCGTAGCTGGCGCTCACGCCGCCCGTTGTCGGATTGGTGAGAATTGCGATGTAGGGGATGCGGCGCTCGGCAAGCTGGGCGAGGACGGCGCTCACCTTGGCCATCTGCATGAGCGAGAGCACGCCCTCCTGCATGCGCGCGCCGCCGGACGCGCAGACCACGAGGAGCGGGTGCTTCCGCTCGAGCGAGCGCTGTCCCAGCCGCGCGATTTTCTCCCCCACGACGGAGCCCATGGAGCCGCCCATGAACGCGAAGTCCATCACGCCCAGGTTGACGGGGAGGTCCTCCATCGTGCCGGTCGCGGCCAGAAGTGCGTCTCCATCGCCCGCGTTGGTCGTCGCTTTCTTCAGTCGAGCCGGATACTCGGGAAACGAGAGCGGATCCGTGGAGCGGATATCGAGCTCGAGCTCCTCCATCGTGCCGTCATCCAGGAGGATGTTGCAGTAGTCGGTGGCGCGGATGCGGCGATGGTAGTCGCAATTAGGGCACACGTTGAAGAACCGCACGAACTTCTCGCGGATGTCCGTGTGCCCGCACGCCTCGCATTTCTCCCAGACATCGGGAGGAATCTCGAGGCGCTCGCGCCGCGGCTGTCGCGGCTTTTTCTCCTTACGGAACCAGGCCATAGTGGGACAATGTGACCGGGGTCACCGGGGTGGGCAAGTGAACAGGACCCGGCAGGTACCGCAGGTCGCGCGCATCAGATCGCGAACGGCCCGCTGCGGCCGCCTCGCCCTTCGGCGGAAATGCGGAGGAGGACGCCCACCGCGAGCCAGCTCGCGAGCATGAAGCTTCCACCGTAGCTGAAGAACGGAAGTGGAATGCCGGTGATGGGCATGAGGTTGAGCGTCATGCCGATGTTCTGGACGACGTGAACGAACCAACTGGCCAGAAGGCCGAACGCCACAAGACTGCTGAACGAGTCGTTCGCCCGCTCGGCGATCTTCACGCCGCGCAGGAAGAGCAGTGCGAACATGGCGATAGCCAGTGTCACGCCGACGAAGCCGAGCTCTTCCCCGACCACCGCGAAGATGAAGTCTGTGTGTTGCTCCGGGAGGAACGCCAGCCGTTTCTGCGTCCCCTCCGTGTAGCCCTTGCCGAACCAGCCTCCCGAGCCAATGGCGATCTGCGACTGGATGACGTGATAGCCGGCGAGGCGCCGGTCGATGTCCGGATTGAGGAACACCAGCAAGCGCTTCTGCTGGTAGGGCGCGAGCTTCTCCCAGAGAATCGGTGAGAAAACGCCGAACACGACATTTACGACGACGAGGAAGATGCCCTCATACATGTATGGCTTGTACCAGAGCACCAGCGCGATCAGGAGCAGGAACCACGCGGCCCACAGTCGTGTGTCGAACGCGAGGATGAGGCTCACGATCGGACTCGCGACGAGCACGAGGAGAGGCCACGACACGCCAGCCCAGAAGAGCATCGCGAAGGCGAAGCCGATGAAGACGATGCCCGTGCCCAGGTCGGGCTGCTGCATGATGAGCGCCCACGGCACACCGACGATCAGCGCCGGCTTCCAGAGCTCCAAGAGCGATCGCGGAGGTTCCTTGAACGTGGAGAGCATCTTCGCCAGCGCCAGCACGACCGAGATCTTCGCCAGTTCAGCCGGTTGCCCGATGCGCATTCCCCCGATGACGAGCCAGCTCTTGCTGCTCGCCGCGGTGCCCGCGCCCTTGCCGATGAAGAGCAGCAGCACGAGCATGATGATCGTGAGCGTGTACACCGGCCACGTGAGCCAGTCGAGGAGTCGCACGGAACATCGGCTCGCCACGTATGCCCCGCCGATGGCGATGCAGAACCAGATGAGCTGCGACTTCCAGACCCGCGATACCACGGTGGGGACGTCGGTCACGCCCGCGGAGTAGACGATCGCGATTCCGTACAGCGAGAGAATCAGAGCGATCGAAACGAGCGGCCAATCGATCGGAAACCGGCGTGACGACATCTAGCCTTCGACCGACAGGTCCACGATGGGTGTGACCTTCAAGTACTGCTGGATGATCTTCGATACGATCTGCGCGGACCTGGTGCCGTGTCCACCGAACTCGATCATCACGGAGACCACGATCTTCGGCTTGTCCGCGGGCGCATAGCCCACGAACCAGGCATGATCGAGCTCGAGACCCGTCTTGGGATCCCACGTGCCGCTCTGCGCCGTTCCCGTCTTGCCGGCCAACTGGATGCCCTTGATGGCGGATGCCGCCGCGGTGCCCTGCGACACCACGCCGACGAGCGCCTGGCGCATTTGCTCCATTTGATCGGGCGTGAGCTGGAAGATCGCCACCCGATCCGGCGCGTCACGCTTGATCTGCGGACGCGCCGCCTGCCCCGTGGCGAGCGCGGTGTAGAACTTCGCCATGTTCACGATCGTCTGCGAATTGTCGCCCTGGCCGATCGCCATGCTCAGCACGAGCGAGTTCGTCCAGCCGCGCTTGCCGTACTTGCGATCGAAGTAATCCATGGTGAGCGGGAACCGCGACCGCTTCTCCTCTGGCAGGTCGATCCCCGACTTGGCCTGGAAGCCGTGGGCGACTCCCCCGGCGATGAGCCGCGTGAGCCCCAGCTTGAGACCAAGCTGGTAGAAGTACACGTCGCACGACTTGGCAATCGCGCCCTTCAGGTCGAGATAGCCATGTCCGCGCTTGTCCCAGCACTTGAAGTACCGCGAGCCATACTGCATGCCGCCCGAGCACGGAATGGGCAGCTTGTCCGTCATCGTCACGGTCTTCGTCTCCAGCCCCATGGCGGCGGTGGACAGTTTCCACGTGGAGCCCGGCGGATACGTCCCCTGAAGCGCCTTGTTGTACAGCGGACGACGAGGGTCGGTGCGCAAAGAGTCCCAGTACGCCACGGGAATGCCGCCGATAAAGCGATTGCCGTCCCAGCTTGGCGCACTGTATAGCGCGAGTACCCCGCCGGTCTCCGGGTCGAGCGCCACGGCCCCGCCCTGGAGCGAATCCCCGAAGATGTTCGCCACGAAGCGCTGAAGGTCCATGTCGATGTTCGTGTGCAGGTCGGGCGCCGCCACCGGCAGG
>JBKJMP010000366.1:0-15731 GCA_046596395.1 Gemmatimonadaceae bacterium | reverse complement strand
ACGAGTGTGCGATAGTCCCGCTCCGCGAGGTCGAGTTGCTGCGCGGTGGCGGCCTTCTGCTCGAACAGGCGCCGCGTCCGGTCCAGCGTGCGGCGCGCAACCGACAGCTGTGCTTCGTACACGCCGGCTTGCGCGCCCGATGCCACCACGCGCGCTTCGGTAGCGGCTCGCTGCGCGCGTGTCTGCACCCGCTCGAGTTCGAGCTGGGTCGTGTCAATGACGCCGACAATCGAGCCGGCAGCCAGTCGTTCACCCTCAATGGGAGTGAACGAACGCAACTGCCCGCTTGCCTGCGAAGAGACGACAACCTCCTCCGCCTCAAAGTTGCCGTACGCGTCGGGCGCGCGGTCTTTGGTGCACCCAGCCGCGGCGGCGAGGGCAACGGCCAGCAGCATGCGCAATGGTGGAGTCCGGCGCATCAGCGCACCTCGATGCCAAGTGTAGTGAGAAAGCGCGCGCGAGCCTGCGCCTGCTCTACGCGGTGGAGTGCGCGCACGACGCGCGCACTGAGGACGTCCGTTTCGCGATCGACATATTCGGCCGACGTCACCACGCCTTCGTTGAAGCGAACGCGCGTCTCCACGGTGATGCGCTCGCGCAGGGTGACGATCTCGTCGTCACTCCGGAGCGTGGCATCGAGCCGGTCGATCGCCGCGAGATCCTGCACGACACCCCGGCGAAGGATCGCGGTGAAATGCTCCTCCTCGGCAGAGAGGGCCTGGCGCTGGAGCGCGAGCAGTTCGCGATCACGACCGGTCGTCCCCCAGGAGAAGGGCGACCATTGCACCTGCACACCGGTGAGCCAATACGTGTCGAAGGTATTGCTGAGTGGATTGAGCCCGGGGCGCCCGTAGCCGAGCCGCCCGTACGCCGAGACGCGCGGCTTGTCCTGTGCGGCCCGCGCGCGGTCCTGACGCTCGAGCACTGCGCGCGCGCGCGCGAACTGTTCGTATTCAACGCGCACACGCGCGTCGCCCGCGACTAGACGCGCCGCGTCGACCTCGGACGAGAGATCAGGAGTGGCGAGCACGGCGATGCTGTCGATCCGGCGTCCCGTGTAGTCCGCCAGGACATCGAGCGACGCACGACGCGTCGCGTTCCATTCGGCCACCGTCTGCCGGCGCCGTAGTGCCTCGGCGCGAAACGCCAACTCCTCTCCCGGCAGTGCGCTGCCTTCGCGCACGCGCGCGGCAGCCACCGCGCCCTGCGCTTCGAGGTCGGCGATGGTGGTTTCCAGCTCCGCGATCTGTGCCTGCGCTCGCAGCGACGCGAAGAAGACGTCGCTCACGTTTTGTCGCACCCCGAAGAGCGCCACCCGGAGCCGTGCCTGCGACTCGGCGAGCTGCGCGTCCTCCACGGCGCGGCGCGGTGCCCGGCTCGGATCGAACAGCTTCTGCTGCGCCACGAGGCGCGCGTCGTACGTGTCGTGTGAGGGCACAGGTGGGGTCAGGCCGCCCGGCAGCACGAGTGGAATGCGCGCCACGTCGGACTGGTACTGCGCCTGACTTTCGGCCAGCATCGTCGGGCGTAACTCAGTATCGATATTCCGTTGTCGAAGCCGGGACTGCGCCGCCAGCAACTGGAGTTCATTTGCGCGGGGGTCACGCAGGCCTGCGCTCGTGTGCAGCGCACCGAGCCGCAGCGTGTCGGGTGCCAGCGTTTGCGCGGAGAGAGGGATTGCGCGCGCGAGTGCTACCAGCGCGCCGAGTGCGAGAGGACGGACGTTCATGGGCGGAGCGCGTTGCGGAAGAAATCGGGGAGCTCCGTCTTCCGCTGCTCGATGAAGCGCGCGAACGCGGCGTCATCCATGCCGAACATGACGGTGAGCATGGGCCGTGCGGCGAACGGGAAGATGCAGAGCGAGATGAGGTTGATCGCGAATTGCTCGGCCGTGATGGGTCGCATCGTTCCGGCCGCGACCCGTTCGTCGATCTGTGCGCCGAGCTTCGCGAACACCGGCGGCAGCACGGCGGAGGGAGCTGCCCCAATGGCCGTTGTAAGGAGAAGCTGCAGGCGCTCCGGGTGATGGTGCAGCTCAGAGAGGAGGTAGCCGGGGAGGAACGGGTTACGCGTGAGGTTGTCGAGGTAGAGCGCGATGAGGGCGTCGATCTTTGTCTCGAGCGGGTTGTCGGTGCCGAGTGTGGCGATGAGGGAGGGGAACAGGCGCGATGCGAACTGCTGGAACACGGCGGTGCTGAGGCCTTCCTTGGAGCGGAAGTAGTAATGAAGGAGTGCCTGGTTGACGCCGGCCTCTTTCGCGATCTCCTGCATGCGGGCGCCCGCGGTTCCTCGGCGGAGGAAGACGGTGCGGGCTGCGTCGAGGATGCGTTCCTCGGTTTCGCGGTCGTGGGTGTCAGGGGGCTTGGTTCGTTTGTTTACCATTTGGTTTAACTATTTAGTTAACACCACGATGGCTGGATTTGTCTTTGGGCGCAAGGGGGATGCTCAGTCAGTCGCTCAGGCGTCTGTCGGCAGTTTCGGCCCACTGCCGGAACTGGGTGCCACGCTTGCTGCGGACGCGGGCGATCGACAGGACGAATGAGGAGAGATTCGGATCCGGCATCTCCAGCGGCCCCTACGCTCGCTCGATGTCGTAATGCACCGCCTTCTCACTAGGCACTTGCTCCGCACAGCGATATCCGAGCGCTGGAAGGTCCAGTCCCGCGAATAGCGGCTCCCCGGAGCCGAGCAGGATCGGCGAAACCGCCACGTGCATGTGGTCGATCAAGCCGTGTTTGAGATACTGGCGAATAGTGTCCGCCCCGCCTCCGACCCGAATGTCCTGCTCACCTGCCGCATCTCGCGCCCGCTCCAGTGCCGCATGGATGCCGTCGGTCACGAAGTGAAACACCGTCCCGCCCTCCATCTCGAGCGGCGCGCGCTCGTGGTTCGTGAGGACGAACACTGGCGTGTGATACGGCGGGTTGGGGCCCCACCAACCGCGCCAGGTCTCATCGGGCCACGGACCCCGGATCGGGCCGAACATGTTTCGGCCGAGAATCCACGCACCGAGGTTCTCCATACCGCGAGCCGCGTAGGTGTCGTTCAAGCCCGTGTCCCCACCGTCGGCGCCGAGCATCTTGTTCCAAGTGCGTGTGCCAACAAACCAGCCGTGCAAGTCCTCGCCGCCGACGCCGAGCGGTCGTTCGAGTGACTGCCGCGGTCCTGCGCCGTATCCATCGAGGGAGATCGAAAAGCTGCGTACGAGTAGTCTGGGCATCGTCTCTTGCGGGATCGAGGACGAACCGCGGGCGGCTCACCGCGCGCAATATACCGCGCGGAAAACCTTCCTACTGCGGCATGCGCTCGGGTCAGCGAGGACGACCCAGCCGATACCGGTCAACGAATCGCGAATCGATGAACGATTTCAACCAGAGCGGAGCGCGGCCACGAAACACGCGTCCCTTCCATCGCATGATCGCGCGACCATCGGCAGTGTCCAGGATGGCCAGGTAACTCTGCTGGGGTAGGTACGTCACTGCACCGCGAGGCGTGTCACCCGCCATCGCAGACCGCAGGTTGGCCGAGAGTACCGGCCCCTCACGCACCGCATACACACCCGCCTTGGGCACCCAGGAAAAATCCCGCAAGGCAACGCAATCGCCTGCCCCCCACACGGGAGCGCCGCCGGTCGAACGCAGCGTTGAATCCACTTCCCAGAAGTGGTTGGCGTCCATCGGCAAATTGCTGTTGCGCGTGACCGCAACCGGTCCCGCACCACCGAGCCACACCGTGATGGTCGACGCAACCGTTCGTGAGTCATGCAGCAACACCCTGTCAGCAGTGACCGAGATTGCCTTCGCATTCGTCAGCACATCAATCGAACGGTGCTTCAACACGCGACCCACCGCGTGTCCCATTGCTGACTCGAATTCTGGCAGCAGTTGGGGTTGTGCTTCGATCAACGTCAACGGCAACGATACGCCAACGGCTTCGGCACGCGCCCGAATGGCGAACGCAATTTCCACAGCACCGCCACCGCCCCCGACAATGGCCACGGCGTCGTTGGAGGCGCCCCGTTCGTGAGCACGCTCAATGGCGTGGTCCAATGCACCGACCAGTGCCGTGGCACGCTCGATCGGTCGCGCGGTGAATGAGTGTTCGGCGGCACCAGGTACGTCACGCAGACCGGACGGTTCGCTCCCCACGTCCGCGGATACGAAATCGCACTCGATCACGTGCCCATTCTCGAGCGTCACCGAACGCCCATCGGCAGCCACCGTTGCTGCACATCCCTCCTGGAACGTCGCCCCTGCCGCCCGCGCGAGCCAGGCGACGTCGATCGCCAGCGCCAACTCCGCGTAGGAACCGCGCACAAAGCCTGGAATCATTCCCGTGTAGTGCGAATGCGCCGACGGCGAGATCACGAGGATCTCGCCGCCGTCGAACCGATGCCGTGCAGCCTGCCGCAGTACCTCGATGTGCGCGTGACCTCCGCCGAGTAGAACGAGTCGACGGCGGCGCTGCGTCGTCATCCGCCTGCTTCGTTGCCCCAGATCTCCTTGAGCCGTCCATCACGCCCGCAGCCCCCCCGATAGTACTTGTATCGCACCGGATTCTTCATGTAGTAATCCTGGTGGTAGTCCTCGGCGGCGTAGAAGCGCGTCGCGCTGACGATCTCGGTCGCGATGGGCTGCGAGAAGCGCGCAGCAATGGCGCGAAGCGACGCATCGGCAGCTTCCTTCTGCGTCGCGTTCCGAGGATAGATCCCGCTACGATACTGGTCCCCGCGGTCGCAGAACTGCCGGTCGCGCGCGAACGGATCGATGTTGCGCCAGAACACGTGCAGCAACTTGGCGTACGTCACCCGCGCGGGGTCGAACACCACCTGCACGCCTTCCGTGTGTCCCGTTCCGCCTCGCGACACCTGCTCATAGGTGGGGTTCAGGACCGAGCCCGAGGTGTACCCGCTGGTGGTCGAGAGCACACCGTCGAGCTTGTCGTACGGCGGTTCCATGCACCAGAAGCAGCCGCCGGCAAAAACCGCGGTGTCCATAGCCGCGCGTCGCGTTGCGGTGGCAGGAGATGCGCTGGCCGCTGTGTCGCCAGCCTGAGCAAGCGACGCGCTTTCGAGATCATCATTCGCGTCGCGTGACTCGCAACTGACCAGCGCAAGCGACAGGGCGAATGGAAGGACGAATCGGCGCATTCTGTCAGCCCCTCAAGTCGGGAAGCGTTTCGCCGGCGGCCACGAACAGCAGGGCGATGCCGTTGTTGCAATACCGCTTGCCCGTTGGCGCGGGGCCATCGTTGAAGATGTGCCCCTGATGTCCCCCGCAGCGCGCGCAGTGATACTCGGTACGCGGCAAGATGAGCTTGAAATCCCGCTTGCTGTCCACGTGCCCGGCAATGGGCTGGAAGAAGCTTGGCCATCCGGTACCGCTGTCGAACTTTGCACTCGACTCGAACAGTGTCAGGTAGCAGGCCGCGCACACGAAGGTGCCCGTGCACTTCTCGTTGTCCAGCGGGCTGCTGCCCGCGCGCTCGGTCGCCTCGTTGAACAACACGTCGTACTGGCCGGCGCTGAGCAGCTTCTTCCACTCGGCGTGAGGCTTGTCGAGTTTGCGAACGGCCTGCGTCGAGCCGTCAGTTTCGTTGGACATGTCTGTATTCCCGGAGCATGCGTTCAGGACGGCGAGTGCGGTGCCACCAAACAATGCCAGCGGCGCCGCTGTAAGGAGAAATTTCCGCCTGGTTGGGTGATTCATGATGAGCTTCCCTGCGTCGAATATCGCTGCAACGCGATGTGGTCGGTGTCGCGGACGGCGATGAGCACGAGGACGGCTGCAAAAATGATGACCGATGGAAAGAACAGCGCGTTCGTCCCCTCCAACATCCAGCCCCATGGATCGATGATGGAACGCCATACGCCGAGCAACGTGAATCCCGTAACAACTGCGAGTGCCGGGTAAACGAATCGGCGGAGGGCCCCGACCAGCACCAGCACACCCATCAGGATCTGCAACGCCCCGAGTACCGGCATGGCCTGACCCAATGCAAGGACGCCGAAGTAGAACCGTTCAGCGACGCGGACGCCGTGCACGGGATTCGCGAACTTGTCCATACCCCACACCAGCATCAACGCACCAATCGAGATGCGCAGGAACAGCAGGGCCTTGGCAGCATGCGGGCTCATGAGTGCACTGTCTCCAAACCTTCGGCGCGCAAGGCATCGAGCACACGTGCTCGCAGGCCTTCCGTGTGACTGTCGCTCGCGCGCGCACTCCTGATGTCGCTCAACAACCTCTCAGCGAACGCGAAATGCGGAGGGCACTCGGCGCAGGCGCGGAGATGCACTTCGAGCTCCTCGAGCGGGCCGTCAGGAAGTTCATGATCGAGATATTCCCAGAGCCGTTCGGCAGCGGTGCGGCAGTCGATTGGGGAAGGCATCAGAGCGCTCCTGAAGTTGGTGCAGAGTCACTGGCGGTGGCACGTTCGATCCCCGCATCACGTGCAAAGGCGAGCAGTTGCTCCTGCAGCAGACGGCGGCCGCGATAGAGGCGTGACCGGACCGTTCCCACCGGGACCCCAAGGGTGTCAGCCGCGTCGGCATACGACAGGCCCTCGAGGTCGACGAGAACCACCACGATGCGGAAATCCAGCGGCAGGGTGGCGATGGCGACGTCTATTGCGGGGCGAAGGTCCATGGTTTCGAGCCGCGACGCCGAGCCGTCAACCTGGGCTGCGATGTGTCCGTATACTGCGCCCATGGTTTCCGACGACGGATCGCCGAGATCGTCCAACTCGGAAAACCGCGCAGCACGCTGGCGTTGCCTGATGAAGACGTGACGGCAGATCGTGAACAGCCATCGCCGCGGCTCGTCGCCCGCGCGGAACGTGTGGTATCCGCGATACGCCAGCAGGAAAGTTTCCTGCACGAGATCGTCGGCATCGGACTCGTCGCCAGCGAGCGACCGCGCGAAACGCGCAACGTCGGGGAGACACGCCAGGACATCACGTTCGAATATCCGATCGCGCAGGTCAGCCATGCGAGACACTCGATACATGCGATGTGAGACTGCGTCGCGCGAGTCGAGTGATGATGACCGTCACGGCTATGGTTGCCACGAACCCCAATACGAGCACTGCGTAGTACGCCGGCGTGCGTGCAGGTGCGGCGCCGGCGGCGGCAGCCACCTCGCGCGCCACGGTGCCTGAGTACACGTACGCCAGCGTGCCGGGTACCATCCCCACCAGTGCTCCTGCGTAGTGCGCAAAGCGCACGCGCGTGAGGCCGAGGGCGTAGTTCTGTAGCGCAAACGGGAACGCGGGAGACAACCGCATCAGGAACATGATCCGAAATCCAGACTCACCAACGGCGCGGTCGATGCTCTCGAGGCGAGGATCGGCGGCGAGACGCGCGGCAATCCGGTCACGTGCGACGTAACGCGCGATCAGGAAACTGGCGACCGCACCGATCGCCGCACCCGCGAGAACCAACCCGGCGCCCTTCCAGATGCCGAAGGTCGCACCAGCCGCGACCGTAAGCACCGATGCGGGCACCAGGAGGATCGCGGCGGCGGCATAGACGAGCACGAAAAGCACCGGCGCCGCAGCGCCCAGTGACTCCACCCACCGCGTAACGCCGGGAAGGAACGATGAAAGCTGGCGCCCTCCAAGGACCAGCACGGCAACGATCACCACCACGACGAGCGCAATCACCCACCACCGCCTGGGCGACGGTCTCGTGCGATCGGTCGAATTGCTGGATGGGGCGATATCGCGCATGCCCAACCTATGCACGAGCACTGGAATGGTTCCCGCCGGCTACAGCCTGCGATGAGCCCACGCAAGGCGCTGAACGACATTGATCATTACGCCGGCCGTCATCACCAGGAACAGCCACACCAGGTGCGCCGGAAAGAGCAGGAACAACGTGAAGAACACAACGGTCTCTGCGCCCGCAACCACTCCCGGTGGCATGGTGACGGAGGTTCGCTCACCCGTCGACGCCACACCCTGTCCCCGTCGCTCCAGGATGGCAGCGAGGTACATCCAGCTCGCCCCATTCACGAGGAAGCTTCCAACGAGTGCCACACCTGCAACCGCTACCGCGCGGTCGCCCGACCCATGAACGAGACCCAGCGGGACTGCCGCGTACACGACGAAGTCGAGGACGATGTCCAGGTAACCACCGAAATCCGTTTGCTGCCCGGTCGCGCGCGCCACGCTGCCGTCGAGCCCGTCGAGCACGCGGTTCGCCAACCAGCAGACCAGCGCCAACGAATAATGCCGCTGAGCGGCGGCCACTGCGGCACCGACACCGACTACCGCCGCGAGCCACGTGAGGACATTGGGCGAAACGACGCGCCCAACGGCCAGCGCCACGGGATGGAGCAGCCGATCCTTGAGCGCGCGAAGCACGTCGTCGAACATCGGTTATTCCGGTGCCGGAAAAAACCTTGCCTGCGCCATGTCTACGTGGAGCGTCACGTGCGAACCCGCGACATGATGCGATGCGTTGTCATGGGGCGATGCGTCATCCCGAATGGCCAGAAGGGAACTGCCGGCGCGCACGAGCAGAAGCGGACCATCCGGCGTAAGTCGCGTGCCTTCGACTGTCGCGCGGACACTGCCACCATCACCGACACGAATGGCACGCCGCGGCAGCACGACCACCACGTTGACGGTGCGGTGCACAGTGGCAGGCGTTAGCGGAATGGTGCCCCACTCTCCATGCATCACGTCGCCGCGCACGTCACCAGCCAGTTCGTGCATCGTACCCAGGAAGCGCGCCACCGCCAGCGACGCCGGCGCCGAGAAGAGGGCAGCTGGCCGTGCATGCTGCGCGACCGTGCCATCGAGCAGCACCACTACGTCGTCGCCCAGCGCTGCGGCGTCCACGAGGTCGTGGGTCACGAGCACGATCGCGGCCGCGTGCAAGGACTGGGTCGCCACGATCGCATCGCGCACATCGTCGCGCAGCGCCGGATCGAGCGCGGCCAGTGGCTCGTCGAGCAGCAGGACGGCAGGGCGCGCAGCCATCGCGCGGGCAAGCGCCACTCGTTGCCGCTGGCCTCCGCTCAACTGGTGCGGATAGCGCGTGCCGAGCCCGGTGATCTGCATGACCTCGAGATGCTGCGCAACGATCGGAGCCATGTCGGCGCGGGCTGTACCGCGCACCTGCAACGGAAAGGCGATATTCTGCGCGACGGTGAGATGCGGAAAAAGCACCGGAGTCTGATGCAGGTACACCGCATCGCGACGATCGGGGGGAAGGGTGCTCACGTCGCGACCACGCACCATGACACGCCCGCTCCCGATTGGCGAGAGTCCCGCAATGGCGCGCAACAGCGTGGTCTTGCCGGCGCCCGAGGGTCCCAGCACCGCGAGCAGCCTGCCCTGTGCCACGGAAAAGGTCACGCCTCTCAGACCGGCATCGGCACCGAACGGCACGTGGACATCTTCGACACGCAACGCCGACACCGCTGCGGCGTCGTCGGCGGGCGACTGCACCGGCGACATCACGCCGCCACCACGGTCGTGCGTCGTGCAGCGAGCCCGAGTGCCGCAACCGCGAGCGTCGGCGGCACGATGAGCACCAGCGCACCGACCGCGGCTTCCTGATCCTGTCCCGCCCTCACGAGCGCCTGCACCAGCAGCGGCAGCGTAAGCACGGCCCCGCCACCGAGTACCAGCGTCAGCGCATACTGCGACCACGACACCAGGAAGCCGAGGACCGCCGCCTCGGCCAGCGGCCGGCGGAGCAGGGCCAGGCGTACGCGGACAATCACCTGCCAGCGCGACGCGCCCAGCGTTTGCGCCGCCTCCTCGACCCGGTCGTCGTACACGCGAAACACGCCGAGAAAGTACAAGGTGAGGTAACCCGCTGCTGGGACGAGGTGCGACAGGAGCACACCAGGCACGGTACCACCCAGGCCGGCGCGGAGCATGACGACCTGAAGGCCCGCGGCGAGCGCGATCGGCGGCGCGGCAACGGGAAGAAAGGCGAGTGCGGTGGCAAGATGCAGGTGCCACCCCCGCAGGCGAGAGATCGCGCGACCAATCGTTGCGGCCACTGGCGCGGCAATGACACCGACAGCGATGGCAATACCGAGGCTGCGCAGGAGTGCAGCGCGCAGGTCTCCGGTAACGAGGCCCGACCAGGCCGACGCCGTCAGCGCATCGGGAAGCAGGTCGGGAAAGAACCACGGTCGTGCGACCGACTGCAGCGCGAGCACGCCGAGCGGCACCGTTGTCCATATGCCGAGTAGGAGGAGCATCAGCAGCCGCGACATGCCGTGGATGCGCATCATGGCGTGGCCGAAACATCGGCGCTCGCGCGTGCATGCACGATGACGGCCGCGATGGCGACGGCAAAGGCGAGCAACGCGGCCACGTGGGCGCCGGCGCGTCGCGCGAGGTCGGGATCGAGCGCCCGCTCCTCGATCAGCAGCGGAAGCGCCAGCGGATCGCTCGGCGACAGCAACACTGCAACCTCAAAGTTGCCGAACACGAACACGAAGACGGCAACGATGGCGGGCAGCATGCCGCGCAACAGGAGGGGAATCGTGATGAGCCGGAGTGTGCGCGCCGCACTGGCGCCAAGTGTCCGTGCCGCCTCCTCCGCCGTTGCACCGCGCATCGAGAGCAGGGCAATCGCCACCGTGGCAAGAAAGGGGGCCTCCTTCCACGTCATCGTGGCGATGAGACCGATGCCGAATGTGTCGTAGATCAGCGCCGGCATGTCGGCAGGGACGGTGATGGCACCGCCGGCGTGCGCCAGGCGTGCGATCCATCCGCTCTGTGCGAAGAACTGTACCCCGAGCAGCCCGGCAACCACGTGTGGGACCGGCAAGGGGAGCAGTGCCAGCGAGCGACCGATCCGGTCAGTGATGCGGGTGCCGCGAAACACGATGCCAACCGTGACGGCGACGCTGGTTGCGAGCGCCGTCGAGACGGTGGCGATCCACAACGACCAGATCAGGCTGCGCCACGTGGCGGGATCGGCGAGTACGTCCTGGAGCGGCGCGGAGGTGGCTCCACGCGCACCGGCTCCGACGATGCCGGCGGATGCCAGCACCAGGTACGCCATGCCGAACGCCACCGGCGTTGCAAGCAGCGCTGCGAGCAGCACACCGGTGCGGGAGCGCTCGCGCATGCCTCAGGGTTGCGCGCCCCGGATCCGCTCGCGCCAGAGTGCGCCCAGTCGCTCGTGATAGGCGGGAGCAACCTCGGGTACGGCGTAACGCGCAAGCGTATCGGGGTGAACTTCGCGCGGGTCGCGCGTGAGCTCGGCGAAACGTCCTGCCCACTCCGGCGGAATGCGGTCGAGTGCGAGCACCGTCCCATCGCCCCACACGTCGGGGCGGCGCTTCTCGAACTGCGCTTCCGGCAGCAACAGGAAATCGGCGACGACCATTGCCGCAGCAGCGCTCGGCGCGTTGGAGGGAATGCCCAGGTAATGCGCGTTGGCGATCGTCCCGTCCCGCAGCACGAACGCGCCCGACGTTTGGGGAAGCATTCCCTGGCGCACCTTCGCCACGACGTCGTTCTGGTTGTTGGACATCGCGAAATCGATCTCTCCGTTGGCAAAGAGGCGGTGCATGGCTGCCACATCCGGAGGGAACGTCCGGCCGCCGCGCCAGAATGCCGAGCGTGTACTGTCGAGCCACTTGAACACCGCGGTGCTTCCGGCAGCGAAGGCGAGAGAATCGAAGCCACCGGCGAACCGTTCCACGCCGCCGCCTTCGGCGTACATGAGCATCTTGAGGAAGGTCGTTCCCGTAAAGCCCTGATCGTGCGTGAAGCGTCCCGGATGCGCGCGTATCCAGGTGGCGAGCTCCGCAAAGGTGCGCGGAGGAACCGGCGTGCGCACCGTGTCGTAGATCATCGCGAACTGCACCGTGCCCCACGGCGACTCGAAACCATCGAGACTCTGCTCGAAGTCGCGCATGATGATCTTCGACGTGCTGTCGACGTCGCGTGCGTTCGGCAGCCTTCCCGCCCAGGGCCCTCCCAGCAGGCGCTCCTGCCGGAGGTTGGAGAACGTTTCGCCGTTGATCCACAGCAGGCTTGCCGTTCCGCTGAGACGACCGGCTTCGCGTTCGACTACCAACTGGTTCACGATCTCGGGTCCTTGCCCATCCACTGCCTGAAGTGTGATGCCGAATCGCTCACGCACCCGCGGCGTGACCCATTCGTCCACATAGCGATTGATGGATGGGTCGCCGCGCCACATGCGCCAGACCACGGTGGTGCCGCGTGCGCGCGCACGGACAGAGTCCCACGGGAGTGCTGCAAGCTCGGCGGCGCTGGCAGGCGTGTTCGACGACGCGTCGCCACAGCCGAACGATGTGGCGATGGCGGAGAGCAGGAGCCAGCCCCGTGCTCGCATCAGAATGCGAGACGGGCTGAAAGCTGGATCTGGCGCGGCGGTCCTGCATTGGCGAAGACGACGGTATCGCCGGGGCGCCCCACCTGGGTGCGTGCGCCGCCGCCGGGAATGCCGTTGGCATAACCGCCCGGGTTGGCGGCGTTGAGGAGGTTGAACACATCGGCTCGCAGTTCGATCACGGACGCGCGCACCGGGAGCATGAACTGCGCGCTGCCGTGCAGGAGGAACGCACGCGGCAGCCGCTCGCCATTGCGAGGCACGCCGGCAAAGCGATCCTGGTTGCCGAGGAACCCGTTGCCGAACGTGTCCCCGGATCCGTCGAGATCGCGAAAGCCGGGCAGCCCTGTGGCGGCGTCGATGGCACCAGCAACGCGGTTGATCGGCGTACCGCTCTGGTAGTCCGCGATACCGGCGAGGGTGAGCGCCCGCGACGCGGTCCAGGTGGTGCGGACACTGGCCTTGTGCCGGCGATCGTTCACCGCATCCGCCCATTCGAGGTCGAAACGATTGCCCTGTGTTGCGTTGAAGTTGATGTCCTCCGTGTCATTGCGCGAACGCGACAGCACGTAGTTGGCGTCGAGGGTGAGGTCGCTGAGCACGTTCACGCGCAGGGCCGTATACAGGCCGATGTAGTCGCCACGTCCGCTACTCTCCGTGGTGGAGAGCCTGCGGTACCCGCCGGTGACCGGCCGCGCGGGACGGAACTGGTCGCCCTGCGCGACGGGCAAGGATGTCACGTCATTCGGCCCGATGCCGCGCGTACTCGCATTGAGGTCCCACGACCGCGGCAGGTTGCGCGTGCGTGTCCAGACACCGTCAACCGAGATGGATGCCGCGCGTCCGAGTTCCGACTGCCCGCCAAAGGTGAGCTGCGTGCTCATGGGCTGCTCGAGGCCAAGCAAGAACAGTTCGCGGACTTCACCTGGTGGTAGTGTGCTGCGATCCAGCGTGGCGGTGCGGGGGCCTTGCAGGTAACGCGGAGCAGCGGCGCCGTTGAAGGTCACCGTCTGATTCCCGTCGCGCCCGAACTGGATGGCATCCGAATACACGGCATAGGGAAACTTGCCGGCGTACAGCCCTGCGCCGCCACGCAGGACCATGTCGGAGCGTACCAGCCAGTTCACGGCGGCCCGCGGCTGGATGTTGTCGAGGTCTGCGGTGCTTGCGCCACGTGAGGTGATGTCATCGTAGTCCCACCGCAAGCCGGCCGTCACGGTCAGTGCAGGTGTTGCCCTCCACTGGTCCTCGACGAACATGCCGTACAACGTCTGCGACAGGTCCACCTGCTTCTGCGCGGCGTCCACTCTGTAGGAGAGCACCCGCACATTTGATGGAACGTCGCCGAACGCATAGCGATTCCCGCGTGACGGTATGTTGCCTTCGTCGAGTACTGCGTAGGATCCCACAGGATTTGTCTGCGAAGCACCGAGCCTGAACTGTGAACGCGCCACGTCGGCGCCCATTCGAATGCGGTGCGCATTTGAGATGCGGCTTTCGAAAACATTGCGCAGCTGCAGTTGTCGCTCGGTTTCATCGAAGATGAAATTGCTCGAGCCCACCACGCCAACAGCAACCGTGTCGTCGCCCGCCGCCTGGAAAATGGTGACCTGCGGCCGCCCTTCCGACGACGCAACCGTTGGTGGGAAATTCCACAGGAACGTGGAGAACTGTGCGCTGGCTTCGTTGCTCGCCGTTCCGCCTCGCAGCGACGATCGGTGGGTCAACGCTGTCGCCGTTCCAGTGCGGCGCGTGGTGATGTCGGCTTCGGGCGCAACAATACCTGACCCCTCACCCGCGCGCTCGACAATGCTTGCGGCGATGCGCAATGTCGTTGTCTGCGCCGGTGACCATCCGTGATCAGCGCGACCGAATAATTTCCATGTATCACGCTGCTCACGACCCGTAAATACAGTCGATGCAGTCGATGCAATACGGTCTTCCGTTTCGCGCGTCAGCTCTACGGCCCCAAACCCACGAGTACTGACAGCGAGCGGCCCGCCGCCAGCAAAGCCGAACTGGGCGCGCTGAAACCCTTCCTGCGCGCGCCTGAAATCTTCCGGTTGCGTACCGCGTGGTACAGTGGCCGCGCGGGCGTCTATTGGAAGACCCGGCCTGGAAAACGCGATGAATTCGCCGCTCCAGACATCACCGCCGGCGCGCGTCGTCATGTTGACGACACCGTTGGAGCTGCGCCCGAACTCAGCCGGATAACTGTTTGCGAGCACTGCAAGATTCGACAGCGCACTCAGCGGCACTTCAACACGCGGACCACCAAGAAACCCTTCATTGTTCTCGAGTCCGTCGAGAGCATACTGCGTGTAAAGCGCGTTGGCCCCATTGATGGTGAGCTTGGGTGCATCGCCAAAAAAACCGGTTGCCTGAGCGACGCCAGGTATGGTATACGCGAGTGTAATGGGATCGCGGGCATCGGTTGGCAGCCGCTCCAGTTCCCTGCGCTCGATGCTGCCGCCGGTTGCAGCGCCACGGGTATCGAGCAACGGTCGTTCAGGTTCGGCTACGACGTTCACCAAGTCGAGCTGGGCGAGACTGGACATGGTAAAGCCGATTGCTCGCCGCTCGTCGTTCCCCAGCGGCGATATCGTGAACGTGATCAGTTCCAACCCCACGCGGCGCGCAGACAGCACGAGCGGCATCGTCGCTGGCGAAGCAACGTCGAACTTACCGTCGGAACCAGTAGTATCGCTCGCAACGGATCCACCACTACCCGTAGCGATTTGCACGATCACGCCGACCAGCGGCCGACCGCCCTGTGCGCGCACTACGCCTGCGATGCGGGCCCCTTGCGCCTCCAATGCCCCGGCGCTCGTCGCAATCATGACCGCAAGCAGAACGAAGTGCCGAAGTGACCACACCGACGGGAGCGCGCGAACGGCGGAACCTCCAATCGGGCAACTAACCACAACCATGCATGCCTTACCTGATGAATGAAAAGAACGTGTGGAACATGCGACGGGCAAAAGGCGTGAACTTCTCGCGCCGGCGCAGATCGGCGGCACGTGCAAAAATCGACGCAGTGGTGGGATAGGGATGAATCGTACGTCCGACGCCACCCAGCTTTATCCTGTTTGTAACGGCGACAGCAAGTTCGCCGATCATGTCACCCGCGGCTTCGGCCACCAGGGTGGCACCAAGAATTCTGTCGGAGCCCCGCTCGAGGTGCAGGCGAAGATACCCATCGTCCGCACTTTCGAGGCGCGCGCGGTCGTTGTGCTCCAGCTTTACCACAAGGCTGTCGACATCGCTGCGCTCGCTTGCCTCGCGTTCCGTTATTCCAACGTGTGCTACTTCCGGGCTCGTGTAGGTGCACCAGGGCATTACGAGCTTCGACGCCTTGCCGCCGCCAATGCCGAAAAACAGCGCATTGGGAACGGCC
>JBKJMP010000206.1:0-9735 GCA_046596395.1 Gemmatimonadaceae bacterium | reverse complement strand
GTGAAGAAGGGATCGAAGATGCGCGGCAGCACCTCCGGTGGAATGCCGGGTCCGGAGTCCTCGACGACGATGCTGCACCCCCCCACGTCGTCACTGGTATGCACCCAGATCTCTCCGCCGGAGCCAGCGGCCTGCGCGGCATTGCTGAGGAGGTTCGTCACGACCTGCTCGAGTCCGGCGCGGTCGGCCAGCACGAGCGCGCCCCTGGACGAGTCGGAGAGGTGGAACTCCACGCGCGACGCCGTCAACTCCATTCGCATCGCGCGCGCGGTCGCGGCTACCACCGCCGCCAGCGACAGCGATTCCGCGTTCGACTGACGCTGCTTCACGAACGACAGCAGGTCGCGCACGATCGTGCGTGAGCGGCGCGCCTGGTCGCGGATCACGCCGAGCGCTTCCGCATCGGCCGCGCTGCGATCGTCCTGGAGCAGGTCTTCGGCGAAGTGAAGGATCGACGACAGCGGGTTGTTGAGCTCGTGCGCGACGCCCGAGATGAGCTGTCCCACCGCGGCGAGGCGCTCGTTGCGGCGGAGGGCCCCCTCGGCCACGCGAAGGGACGTAATGTCTTCCGCGTATCCTTCCCAGAGCCAGACGTCTCCGCGGTCGTCGCGGTAGGCGCGCGCGCTGAGGCGCACGATCACGCACGACCCGTCGGCGCGACGCCACTCGCCCTCCGACCCGCGCACGACGTCACGGCCATCGAGCGAGAGCATCAGGCGTGCGCGGTCCTTCTCGTCGTGATAGAGGCGGCCGGCGTGCGCTGCCGCGATCACATCGGCGGCGCTGGCGTAGCCGAGGAGCACGACCATCGCCGGATTGACGGAGACCAGCTCGCCATCGCGCCTCTCGCGAAAAATCGCTGCGGGTGCGTTCTCGACGAACGAGCGGAAGCTCGCTTCGGATGCGCGCACTGCCTCGGCATCGCGGGCCGAGGAGAGTGCGATGCTCGCCAGGTGCACGGCGGCGCCGGTGAGCTCGAGCTCGCGCGTGGTTGCGTAACGTGGCTCATCGTAGAAGCAGGCGAGTGCGCCAATCACGTGCCCGTCCGCGGCGCGAAGGGGAATGGCCCAGCCGGACCGCACGCCACGCTGAAGGACGTGCGTCAGCGAATCGGCCCACAGTGGATCGGTCGCGATGTCCGAAGAATGAATGGATTCGCCGCGGTGTATCGCGGTGCCCACAGCCTGCGACGCCGGGCCGACGGGAATCTCGTGGACAGTGCGAGCAAGATCAGGTGTCAGCCCGGGAGCAGATACGATGCGCGCAACGCGGCGGTCGTCATCGAGCTCGTAGACTGCGCAGCGCATCGCCGGCGCCTCGCCCTCGATGACCGCCAGCAACACCGCGGTCGTCTCGGCCGCGGGGGCCCCGATGGCGATCAGCTCGAGCACGTGCCGCTGTCCACCGAGGTAGTTTTCCGCGCGCGTGCGCTCGGTGCTCAGGCGTTCGGCGGCCTGGCGTTGCTCCCCGAGCCGGCGGACGCGTAGCTCGCGATTGGCCGCGAACGCGCCGACGCCCACGAGCGCAAGCAGCGCGGCGAGGAAGGCGCCCTCGACCGCATACTCGCGGTGCAGGGGGACGACCGCGTCGGCGTGGGTCACGCGGCGCACGATGCCCCAGCCCATCGTCGAGAAGCCCGTGGATGCCAGGATCGGGACGCCGTCGTAGCTGCGGAAGAGGCCAAACGTGTCCACGCCGGCGAGCGCGCGGGCGGAGGGAGCATCGGCGGGCAGCCTCCGCGGCGGCTCGATGCAGACGGCGATCTTTCGCTCCGGACAGGCGCGGATCACGACTGCGCCATCTGGCGAGGGGGTTGCAAACAGGCTCTGCGCGGCGTTGGGACGGCCCCCCGCCCACGGGGCGAATGCGGCGACGACGTCGATGCGCATCACCACGACGGCGGGCGCGCCCGTGGCGACACGCGGCGCGACGGGCCGCGGCACTGGGACGGCAATGGACACGGAAGCGGCATGCTCGGCGAGCCGGGTCACGGACGACAGTTGCTGTCGCGCGCTGGCGAGCGCGGCGCTGGCGGCCGCGCGCTCGGACGCGCGCAGGGAGTCGCCGGGCGAGGCGGTGACGACGCGGCCTGCCGAGTCGAGGACCCACAGGGCAATGAACTTTCCCCGCCGCATTACGGCCCCCAGGGAACTGGCATATGGACGCGTCGCGTCGTCGGCGGGGACAGCCGCGTGCGCGGCCACGGCGCTCGCGAGTGCGGCGGCGTCGGCGGAGCGATCCATGAACCACTCGTCCACGGTGGCTTTCGTGGTGAGCTTTCCGCCCTCCAGCGTCATCCCCCAGCGCGACATCATCTCGCCCTGGAGGTAGCGCACGCGAAGCGCGACGCCTCCCGCAATGACGATCGCGAAGAGGGCGAGCAGCACTAACGGTGCGTTGTCGCGAAGGCGACCAGGGACAGGCGACTTCATGCGTGTTCAAGGATCGGCACCTGGGTGTTCATCCTGAACGGTGCATGCGGCACGCTTTTGCCGTATGGCGTTCCCGAGCTACAGGAAGATGAAAGCGCCCGCCGGGAGTCCGGCGGGCGCTTTCATCCTGTCACTCGCTCCATGCCTCGGCTGCTTTCACGGCGAATGGATCGACGCCCGCAGGCCAGCGCTGCCCGGGTTATTGCCCGACGTTCCCCCGGCGCCTGCGACGCCGATGAGAAATGAGGTGAAGGCAGGCGAGACCGTGCTGTTGAACGAGACGACGCCGACCGACGGGCCGCCACCACCACCGCCGCCGAACCCCCCGGCGCCACCGGCACCGGCGTTCCCACCATTTCCACCGGCCCCGATCTCAGCCAACGCATTTCGGGCGCCCGCGGCACCCGAACCACCAGTCCCACCAAAGCCGCGTGAGCCGCCCGCACCTCCGGCGCCACCCCTCGCGGTGATCACCGTTGATTGGGAGAGCGACAGCGTCGACTGGTAGAGCACGGCCCCGAACGAGCCGCCGCCACCACCGCCACTCCCACCGCCCCGGCCGCCGCACGCACCGGATCCGCCGCCGCCGCCGCCGTTGCCTCCTCCGTCGATGACGAACGTGCCGCCCTGACCGCCGCCACCGCCGCCGCCACCGCCGCCGCTCCCGTTGCCGCCGTTGGAACCCAATCCGCCGAAGGAGGGGAGGTACGGATCGAACACGTTGAACACGATCGCTCCGAAGGCGTTACCCCCGGCACCACTGCTTCCGCTGATCCCCGACGCGCCATTTGTACCGTTGCTCCCCGCGCGTCCTGGATTTCCACCGGCTCCGCCGGCGCCTCCAACGCCTGGCAGCGGTCCGCCCAACCCGTTGCCTCCCGGCGAACCAGCATTCGCACCGGTCTGGCCGCCGCGTCCGCCAAACCCGCCAGCGCTTCCGCAAAGGGGCCCCGACCCACCGCTCCCGCCACCGCCCGAGCCTCCGTCGGGATTACCGTTCCCACCCGCGAAGCCTGCATTGCCATGCGCACCGGGCCCCCCCGTCACGCCGCTCGCGCCACCCGCGCCGTCCTGCGCGGAAATGGTTGAGTTGACCACACTCACACTGCTGTTCCCAAGCACCATGCCGTAGCTACTCTCGCTGGGCCCTGACGTGGGACCGCCCTGGATGCTCATGCCATCGAGGACCACGCCAGACACACCATTCCCCGTGATCGCCGGACAGTTCGTGCACCCCGTGACGGTCGTGCTCCGCGGAGAGCGAGACTGGATTGCCCATGTGGAGGTGCTGAATCCGCCGTACAGGCTCACGCCCGATGTCAGGGTCACGACCCCGAAGTACGCTCCTGACGTGATGTGCACCCTGGCGCCGCCGAACTGGACCGCCGCCTGGACCGCCCCCTGGATCGTGCGCTTGGGCTGCGCCGCCGTACCCGGATTGCCGTCCGACCCCAGAACGCTCGCATACGCGGTGGCCACCGGCGTTATCGCCTGAATGGCCGAGGTGAGCGTCGGGGCGCTGTAGGTCAGCGTGTACGTCGTGCCCCCCGTGCCGCTCACGCCAACGTTGTCGAACCTGAGCTGACCATTCGTTACCCCCTTCGTTGCGGTGCCGACGACCGACGCCCCAACGCTCGCGGTGACCGTCACCTGCGTGCTGTTGTCGCTCGTTAACAGCGTGCCGAAGTGGTCGCGCACGGTCAGGACTGGCTGCGTAGTGAACGGCGATCCATTGAAGGCTCCGGCAGCAGGTATCTCGAGGCCGAGCCTGGAGGGAGCCCCGAGCGCGAGCAGGATATCCTGTGTCACGGACGACAGACCGGGTGCGCTGAACGTGAGCGTCGCCGTCGATCCCACCGGGCCGCTCACTCCCGCCGTCGAAAACGTCGCGACGCCATTCTGCACCGTGGCGGTTGTGGTGCCCACCAGCAACGCACCGGAGACGGTCATCGTCACCACAGTGCTGTTGTCCGACGTCACCACATGCCCCTCGGCATCGGTGATGGTCACGACAGGTTGCGTCACGAAGGCGGCACCATTGAACGCACCCGCCGCCGGTGTCGTGAGCACGAGCGTGCTCGGTGAACCAACCACGATGGGCACGAACAGGCGAATCGGAAGTGTCGTCGCCGCGACGAGTGGCGCGAGCGTCCCGTCGTTCCGCGTGAGTGCCCACCGGCCGCGGATCACGTCCACGGAGATGGCGCCCACTTCGAGCGTGCCCCGCAACGCACGGATACGGTACGTGCGCCGCGTGAGGAGGCTCGTGCTCATCAGGCTCCAATCCGCCTCGTAGGCGCCAGCGGCGCTGTTCACGCGTAGCGTCCCTTCGCCCGGCACTGGAAGCGTCGCGAACTGCGCGATGGGTGCGGCATTGCACGCGCCCGCAACCCACCAGCAGATCTCGACGCGCGTAACGGCATCGGCCTCGAACGTCGCCGGGTCGGCGATGCCGGTGCCGAGCGGCGCAAGCCATGCCGGCACGCCTGCGGTCGATCCGATACCCCGCGACGCCTGATCGCTCGCGCGCTTGCGGCCGTCTGGCGAAACGATGTCCGTGCAGGCGAATCCGATCAGCGCGAACGTCGCGAGCACCGCTCCGCGAATCGCGGCGCGCCGACGGCGAAAGCGCACGAGCGCGACGACGCACAGACCCGTCAACAGCAGCAGGAATGCTGCCGGCTCCGGCGTGGCGATGACGAGTCCGCCCAGGCACGGCGTCGCGTCGTTGCAGCTGTCGGCGAGATTGCCATTCTCGATCGCGACGAACTCCATCCCCAATAGTGTGATGGCGGCGGGATCGAACGCTCGCGCCGTCGAGAACGTGAACGTGACGAACGGATTGCTTCCGCACGTGTTGGCCATCTGTCCGAAGCCGCCAACGGGGGGAGACGACACGCACCCGCCGATGCCATCATTGCCGAACGGCATGAGGAAGATCAGGTCGCCCGACTCGAACAGGCTCCACGGCGTCGCATCGGCGATCGTCGCGCCCCCCTCGGCCACCGGTGTCGTGAGGACGTCCACCTCCGATCCCGGTGCGACGGCGGCTTCCCCCGTGCCCAGGATCAAGGCATAGATGCTGGTTGCATAGCCCGTCGTCGATCCGAGATTCTGGATCCCGATCTCGAAGACGTTGAGCCCCGCGAGCGGCCCGAGCGCGCTGAAGCGAATCAGCGCACAATTCTGGAGCAGCCCCGGCGAGCAGACGTCGTATGTCGCGACCTGTGCCTGAGCCGCCCCCGGAAACATCGAGGCGATGGCCAGCCCGCCAATGCCCACCCATCGTCGTGTGTGCATCAACATGGTGCTCACTCCTTATTTTGTAGTGCGCGCGAGACGCGTGTTTACGCTGCGGATCGGCAGGTGTCCGGATCCCGCGCGACCATAGGCATGCGCGACACGCCGAACCGAGCGTCTCCGCGTCAGGTCCTTTCGCGTCCGTCTCGCGGGACGCGGAGGGAGCGATTCGGGACGCAAGCGCACTCATGGGTGTCGCGGTGGAGTCAACGGCGGGCGTATAATGGCCGTCCAATGCTCCGCGTCCCGCGCAGGTTTCTGGTCGCACTCGGGCTCACGCCGCTCGGCACCGCCGACGCGCAGGATGCAGCGCGCTATCGCGCCGACACGTACACGACGGAGCAGGGCCTCCCGAGCCAGGCCATCACGGCCATCGCCCAGACGACGGACGGTTTCGTCTGGGTGGCGGCCGGTGGAATACTCGCGCGATTCGACGGCCACGCGTTCGTCGCCTTGTCACGGCGCGCACACCCGGCGCTCTCCCGCCGCGTGACGAAGCTGCTCGCTGGCGTCGGCGATACACTCTGGATCGTCGACGAGGGCAACGCGGTCCTGGCCGCAGCGAGAGGACGGGTGGTGGAGATCGTCCGTCCGTCACCGAGCCGCCCACTGGGCAGTATCGCGCAGGACGCGAACGGTGTGTTGTATGGCGCCGGGATGATGGTCTGGCGCCTGGGACGAGGAGGGGATGCGTCCATTCCAGTCGCGCCGCACGTGAAGATGGCCGTCGTTCCGGAGCAACAGATGCGCAGCGACCACGCCGGTACGGTGTGGATCGTCGATGCGGACAGCGCGCTCCAGCAGGTCAGTGGCGCAGCGGCGCCGGGCAGGCCGAGCGCCGTGGCGAGCATCGTCGCCGCGCCATCCTCTGGTGAACTTTTCACGGTGCGCCGGAAGGCCGGCCGCGAACGAGACGTCGTGCGCGCCAATGGCGACGTCGTCGCGACGTACAGAGACGGTCCGAACACCACACCGAAGCTCGTCGATCGCGACGGCCGGTTGTGGGTGACCACATCGGATTCGTATGACGTCTACGAGCGTGGGAACTCGACGCCTGTTGCTCGAATCCCTGCCCGTACGCCCGCAACCACTCCACGCGTGATCGAGTTGCAGTCGGGCTGCGTGTTGTCGATGGAGCTCGCGATTCGCAAGCTGTGTCGCGTGCCGTTTCAGATGGTGTCCGGGCGCCTTCCGGTCGATGAATTCCGGCGCGGACCGCGGGGGCGTCCCCTCGTGCGCGACACGGCGGGCCGTCTCGTCGTGCTCTCGCCCGACGGTGCGTCGCGCGCGTACACCAGCAGGCCCGTGGGCGTGCGGAGCACGGCATACGCGTTCCTCGAGGATCCGCGCGCCCCGGGCAGGCTCTGGTATGTCACCGACGGCTACATCCATCACGCGAGCAGGGCGAGTGACGGTCGCTTCCTGACGGGGGACTCGGTGACGACGGGCGGTCACGTCACCGCCCTTGCCGCGGGTGCCGATGGTGCGCTCTGGGCCACTGTCATGGACGTTGACGGAGCCGCACGTCTGCTCCACGTGCAAGGCACGCGCGTTACCATGTACACGACTGCCGATGGATTGCCGGCGTCGGCGCTACGCGCGCTGCGGTTCGACGAGGATGGCACCGTGTGGCTCGGCACCTACGGCGGTGGCCTCGTGCGCTTTCGCGACGAACGCTTTGCGGTGGTCACGGAAGCAAACGGGCTGAGCGAAGACGTCGTGACGAGTGTGCTCGACGACGGACTCGGAAACCTCTGGATGGGCGGCAACCGCGGGATTCACCGCGTGTCGCGGCGTGAGCTCGACGACTTCTTCGCGCGGCGCACGCAGCGCGTGCACGGTGTCACGTATGGGCGCGCTGATGGCCTCATCGAACCCGAAACGACCGGTGCATCCGGGCTGCGCGATGATGATGGACGTCTGTGGTTTCACACGATCGCCGGCGCGGCCGTGGTGGATCCAGCGATGGCGATCGCGCTCGACAGCACGCCGCCGCGCGTGCACCTGCTGCGTCTCCGCAGCGATCGCGACACGCTCGATGCGCCGGCCGGAACGCAGCGCCTCACGAAAGGGGCGCGTCAGCTCGTGGTGACGTTCACGTCCACGTCCGCGCGAAACGACGACGCCGTTCGTTTCGAGTACCGCCTCGACGGCGTGGATCGCGATTGGGTGAGCGCGGCCGGCGCGCGCGAGGCGATCTACAACACTGTCGCGGCGGGCACGCACGTGTTCCGCGTCCGCGCGTTCAATGCGGGAGGCGTACCCGCCGCGCAGGACGCAACCATCGAATTCGAGGTGCCTCACTTCTTTCGCGAGACGACTGCATTCATCGCACTCGTCCTGCTCCTCATTGGCGGAGGAGGCTGGAGCATCGTGCTGTATCGCGAGCGCCACCTGCGCCGGCGCGAGGCGGTGCTGCGTCGTGCAGTCGAGGAGCGGACCGCAACACTCGAGCTGGCGCTGGGAACCGTTGCGTCGCAAGCCGACCAGCTCCGCACACTCGATGAGGCGAAGTCGCGCTTCTTCGCGAACGTGAGTCACGAGTTTCGCACACCGCTTTCGCTCATCATCGGACCCGTCGAGGACCTGCGCGACGGACGCTCGGGCGAACTGCCCAACGCAGCGCGACGTCGCCTTGATTCGGTGCTCGGCAACGCGCGGCGGCTCCTCCAGCTCGTCGAGCAACTCCTCGATGTCGCGCGACTGGAATCGGGGCGACTCGAGCTCAGCGCGGAAGTGCGCGACCTCGTTCCGCTGCTCCGGCGCCTCGCCGACTCGTTTGCCTCGCTCGCCGAACGACGGGGGATTGCCTTTCGCCTCTCGTGTCCCGTGGGTGGCAGGCTGCGCGTGCGGTACGATCCCGACCGGATGGAGAAGATCATCAGTAACCTCCTGAGCAATGCCCTCAAGTTCACCCCCACGGGCGGCACGGTGGAGCTGCGCGCCTCGGCGGACAGCGACGCGTGGGCGGTCGTCGAGATCGAGGACACCGGACCCGGCATCGCGCCCGAGCACCAGGCACGTGTGTTCGAGCGCTTCTTCCAGGTGGACGACTCGTCGCGCCGCGCGCACGAAGGCACCGGCATCGGCCTCGCGCTCGTGCGCGAGCTCGTCGAACTGCACGGCGGCACCGTGAACGTGCGCAGCGAGCTCGGGGCAGGGTGCGTGTTCACCGTTCGGCTGCCGCTCGTCGCCGCCGGCGATCCGCAGGTGCACGAAACGATTGCACCGGTCGTCGAGCCCCCAGCGCTCGAGCGTAGCACGTCTCCTCAGGCAGACGCAACGCGCACCATGGCGACGGACGCCACCACGGTGCTCATCGTCGAAGACAACGAGGAGCTGCTGGAGTTTCTCCGCGAACATCTCGCCGATCGATATCGCGTGCTGTCGGCCGAGAACGGCGTGCGCGGGCTCGAGGTGGCGCGTGAGAAGGTGCCGGACCTCATCATCAGCGACGTGATGATGCCGCTCATGGACGGGCAGTCGCTGTGCGAGGCGGTAAAGCACGATCCCGACATCGGCTTCATCCCCGTCATTCTGCTCACCGCCAGGGCGTCGCGCGACTCTCGCCTTGCCGGGTTGACCAGCGGCGCCGACGACTACCTGACGAAGCCGGTGGACCTGCCTGAGCTGCTCGTGCGCGCCGAGAACCTCATCGCATCGCGACGGCGAGTGCGCGAGCGGTGGCACGCGGCGGACCAGCCACTGCCGTCCATCGGCGCTCCGATGAAGCGGTGGCCAACCGACTTGCCGGATGTAGCGATGGTGTCCTCGTTCAACGCGCTGATGGCCGATCACCTCGGCGACGAGAACTTCAACGTCGACGCCATGGCAACGGCGCTCGGTCTCGGCCGGAGCACGATGTACCGGAAGCTGGAACCGCTCCTCGGTATGTCACCGATGGACGCGCTGTGGGAGTATCGGCTGGCGCAAGCGGCGCAGTGGCTCGCGCAGACGCCGATCACGGTGAGCGAGGTGGCGTACGGCGTGGGGTTCAAGAGTG
>JBKJMP010000158.1:0-3942 GCA_046596395.1 Gemmatimonadaceae bacterium | reverse complement strand
GGGTTCCGCAAGGACGGCTTCATGCTCGATCTCACTGGTGCGCCCGTCGCACTCGCGGATCTGCGCTGGCTCGAACCACGACTGAGCGCAACCGGTGGCGGCGCGCTGCGGTACCAGATGCGCATCCACGGGGACACGGCCGAGTATGCGGTGAGTGGCGTGGACCTGAAGTACGGGACGGCATCGATCTCCGGCGAGGCCGACGTTACGCGCGTGAAAGCGGATGGAGAGCGGGCGGAGTTGCTCGTGAAGGGCGCGGACGTCACCGTCGCCGGTCTCACGACCGCCGCGATCCGCGAGCTTGCCCCAAACGTGAAGATTCGCCGCGCCGGCACGATTGATGGCCACGTCGTGGTGAGCGGCGACCAGAGTGCACTCAAGGTGGATGCCGACGTCCGCTTCGCGGATACGCGGGCTGGAACGAGCCACGTCATCGCGCGTGGTGGAATCGGATTCGCCGACCAGCTTCGGCTCTCCGATCTCGCGGTGCAGCTGCGTCCATTGCACGTCGCGTCGCTCGATGGCACCGGCGTAAAGCTGCCCGTGGGCGGCATCGTCAGTGGCGATGCCGTCATCAGCGGAACGGCGCGCGACGGATGGACGGTGCGGGGTGACCTCACGCACGTGGAGGGTGGTGCGCGGTCGCGGGTTTCGGGAAGCGGTCGGTACCAGACCGCGGGCAAGCGCATCGTTGCCGACGCGAATCTTCAGCCGCTGTCGCTCGTCACCGTGGGCCGGCTCGCACCCGATGCGCAATTGCGCGGCGGCGTCACCGGCCGGGTGCATGCAGAGGGGACGACGCGCAGCCTGAAGATCGAGGCAGACGTGCGGGCGCCGCATGGCGGCAGGTTTCAGGGCACGGGCACGGTGAGCCCGGCCGGCTCACGCACGCGATACGACGTGAACGTTGCTGTCGATGCGCTCGACGCGAGCGCGTTCTCGCGTCGCGGACCGAAAACGCGCCTCACCGGCACCATCAATGCGCGCGGTCTTGGAACGAAGCCGGCGACGATGAACACGGTGTTCGCCGTCGATCTCGCACGCTCGAGCTATGACACGTTCTCGGTGGAGCGCCTGCGCGCCCGGGGATCCGTGGCGGCCGGACTGCTTCGCCTGGACACGCTCGACGCGGCCGAGCGCGGCACGCGCGCAAGTGCATCGGGTACGTTCGGGCTCGTGCCGTCACAGGGCGGACGTCTCGCCCTTGCGATCGACGTCGATTCCCTCGGCGCACTCCGGCGGTGGATCGGTACGCGCGACACGGGATTCGTTGGTGCGCCGCGGCTGCGACAGGGCGCACTCCTCGCGGCTGCACGCGCCGATTCCGCGCGACGCGCTCAGGCGATCCGCATCGAGCAAATGGCGCTCGGCCTGCCAGTTGGCGTCGCACTCGTGGCGGATACGCTGCCGTCCATTCGGCGCGACTCGCTCGCGGGGACGTTGAACGTTCGCGGCACGCTGAGTGGCAATACGACCACGATGTCCGCCGAGGGTACGGCGACCGGCAAGGACATCGTGGCGCGTGGCAATTCGGTGCGCAGCCTGAGTGTTGTGGCTTCATCGCCGAACGTGAAGGCGCGCGAGGCAGTGCTCACGCCGGTAGCCGAGGGGGTGCAGATCGGCCGCATGGCGTTCGATGCGATTGGCGGTTCAGTGCTCTGGAAGGACAAATCGTGGAGCGGAGGCCTGCACGTTCGGCAGGACTCGCTCGTGTCGTACGTCGCGCAGGGTGTCTACACGCGCCCCGAGAAGGGCACGCACGATGTTCGTCTCGATTCCGTTCGCGCGCAGTTCGGCCAGCTCGTCTGGCGCACGCCGCACCCGGGGCGCGTCAGGTACTCCGCATCGCTCGTGGAACTGGACTCTGTAGAGCTCGTGAGCTCAGCAGGCGGACGTCTCTTCGCAAGTGGACGAGCGCCACGCGACGGCCCGATGCGCCTCGACGTTGCCGCCGAGAATGTCCGTGTCGCCACGGTGCTTCAGGCGATGCAGCGCGATGCCGACGGCGACGGACGCATCGGCTTCTCGGCAGCGCTCGGCGGTACGCGCGCCGATCCGACGATTATCGGCAAGGCGACACTCCGCGATGCGATGTACAAGACGACTCGCGCGCCAGATGCCGACGTGGATCTCAACTATCGCTCGCGCGCCCTGGCACTCGTCGCCACCGCGACGGACAGCACGGGTCGACGTGTGCTCGCGGGAACCGCGAGCCTTCCAATCGATCTGGCGCTGGGTGAGGTGGAAGGCTCGAGGCTGATCGAAGGGCAGCTGGTTGCCGACGTCGTGCTCGACAGCCTGTCACTCGCGTCGCTGCCGCTTCGCTCGCGCACTGTCGAGGATATCCACGGCAAGCTGGGCGCGGACGCGCACGTGCGCGGCACGTGGAAGAAGCCGACCTACAGCGGCATCGCCGAGCTGCGCGACGCTGGCGTCACGGTGGTCTACACCGGACTGCGCGTGGACAGCGCGGTGGCGAGCGTTCGCCTGTCCAGCGATTCGCTGGTGCTCGACTCGCTCGTCGCGCGCGCTGGCGGACCGCTGCGCGCACGCGGGTCGGTGGACTTGGCCGATCCCAAGCGTCCGTTCGTCAGCGCGTCGGCGTGGGGCAAGGACGTGCGCGTCTTCAACAACGCACGCGGACTGCTCGACGCCGATGCCGACATCATCGCACTCGGCCCGCTCGACGAGTTGCGCGTGACCGGTGGCGGCAGCATGAACGGCGGCTACCTCAACCTCAAGAGTTTCCGGAAGGACCTGCTGCGCGTGAAGGCACCGGGCGACCTGAATTTCTTCGCGGTCTTCGATACATCGACGGCTGGGAGTGACAGCCTGCGCGTGGACGTGAAGCAACAGAAGGGACGCTTCGGCGTGATTGCCGACCTGGAGCTCACGATCGACCGCGGCAACTACTACATCAACCGCCCGGACGCCAACGCAGAGTTCTACACCGGGGAGGGTGAGCTCGTCCGTGCGCACCTCGACACGCGCACGGACGACTCGTGGGCCGTGGGCTACGTGCGTACGGGCGCCGCAGGCATCACGCTGTTCCGTACGCGCGCCTTCACCCCCGTTCGCGGGACGATGACGTTCGTGCCCCATACCGACGCTCCGGGGATCGTACAGAATGTCAGTGAACGGGTCGTGTGGGAGCCGGGGCGCGGCCTGTTCCCCGTGCACCTGATCACCGCGGGTACGTCGAAGGCGCCGTCCATTGGGTTGGAAGCTGGTTCCCTGTTTCCGATACGCGGCCGCGAGTTGAACAGCTACCTCACCATGGGCCGCCTGTCACTCTCGATGCTCCAGCAGTCCGGCTCCTCGCTCTCGGGGAGCTCGGGATGGAGCGGGCAACTCGGCGGCGAAACGGGCGCACTCGCGCACCGGCAGCAGGGTGCCACCGCGCTTGGCGTCGTCCTTCACTCCATTGGCGCCGGAACCACAAAGGAATTCGCCATGGATGCATTCAGCGTCTCACCCGCGGATATTCCGACGGAGCTCGTCTTCGGCAAGACCGGCGGTGTGCGCGGCGCGCTCGTGGAGGGGGGGCGGTACGTCACGACCGAGCGCTACATTGCCGGCTCGATCCGGCTCTTCACCACGAGCATCCCGGGTGTGCGCCTCTCGCAGAAGTTCGGCACGACCTATCGGCTCGACGTCGGCATCGAGCCCCGTTTCCTGTTCCGCGGCGTCGAGGAACTGGGCATCACGCATCCGACCTCGCGCTCCGGGTCGTTCGGTGCGTTCCTCACGCGGATGTGGAACTTCTGATCTCGGCATCCGGATGGAGGGTCCGGCGCTCGCAGCGAGCGTGGTGCGCATGCTGGAGGCTGACGTCGTCGCGCTCGAGGCGGGACTACTCCGTGAACTAGAGCCTCAGCGCCGGTATCCGCCGATTGGCCAACGGGCCGGTGTGACGATCGCTGCGGCGGCGGGGGCCGCCGG
>JBKJMP010000141.1:0-7630 GCA_046596395.1 Gemmatimonadaceae bacterium | reverse complement strand
GCAGGCGCGTCGGACTACATCACCAAGCCGGTGGACACGGAGCAGCTCCTGAGCCTGATGCGAGTGTGGCTGTACCGGTGAGCGAAGGAGAATTCCTTCCGGGGCCGCCACCTGCTTACAACCCCGACCTGGAGCGGCTCGAGATCGAGCTGCTCCTGGAAGGGGTGTACCGGCACTACGGATTCGATTTCCGCTCGTACGCATACGCTTCCATCCGCCGCCGGTTGTGGAAGCGGGTGGAGGGGGAAGGCGTGGGGTCGATATCCGGGCTGCAGGCGCGCATCCTCCACGACATGGACGCGATGGAGCGGCTGCTGCTCGACCTCTCGGTCAACGTCACGGCGATGTTCCGGGATCCGAGCTTCTACAAGGAGTTTCGTGAGCGCGTGGTGCCGCTATTGCGCACCTATCCGTTCATCAGGATCTGGCATGCGGGCTGTTCCACGGGCGAGGAAGTCTTCTCCATGGCGATCCTGCTCGAGGAGGAGGGGCTCTACGACCGGGCGCGCCTGTATGCGACCGACATCAACGACGTGGTGCTTCAGCGCGCGCGGCAGGGCATCTTTCCGCTCGACCGCATGCAGGAGTACACGGACAACTACATCAAGGCGGGGGGAACCCGCTCGTTCTCCGAGTACTACACGGCCAAGTACGATGGAGCGCTCTTCGCGCCGTCGCTCACCAGGAACGTGGTGTTCTCACAGCACAACCTCGTGACCGATCGCTCCTTCAGCGAATTTCACGTGATCTTTTGCCGGAACGTGCTGATCTACTTCGACAAGAAGCTGCAGAACCGCGTGCAGCAGTTGTTCTATGAATCGCTGGTGATGTTCGGGGTGTTGGCGCTGGGCAGCAAGGAGTCCTTGAAGTTCTCGCAGTACGAGCCGTGCTACGAGAAGCTGAGCCCCACTGAGAAGCTGTATCGGAAAGTCGTCTGATGGTGGCCACGACCGCCGTCGGGTATGATCTGATTGTCGTGGGAACGTCGTGGGGCGGGCTCGCCGCGCTGCGTGCGTTGGTGACTGGGCTTCCCGCGAGCCTGATGATGGCGGTGACCCTCGTGCAGCACCGGCACAAGGATTCCGATCATCTCCTGCGTACGCTCCTCCAGGAGCGGTCCTCGCTCGAAGTGTGGGAGGTCGAGGACAAGATGCCGCTCGAGCAGGGCCGGATCTACATCGCACCACCGGACTACCACACCCTCGTGGAGCCCGGACACTTCTCGCTCAGCACGGAGGCCCCAGTTCGCTACAGCCGCCCGTCCATCGACGTGACGTTCCTGTCGGCCGCCGACAGCTACGGCCACCGCACGGTGGGCGTGGTGCTGACGGGCGCAAATGCCGACGGAAGTGAAGGGCTGGCCCGCATCTCCGAACGGGGCGGGCTCGCGCTCATCCAGGACCCCACGACCGCTGAGAGCCCGCTCATGCCCGCCGCGGCGGTGAAGGCCGTCCCCCGCGCGCGCGTGATGCCGTTGGAGCAGCTCGTGGCGTTCATCGGCACGCTGCCGGGTGGCAGCCCGGTCCGGGACGATGGATGAGCCCTGAGCCAGTGCGCGATACGCCGGGTTCCGCGGCGCGGGTCGACGGATTCGACGGCCCACAGCCGCCCGTCGAGATCCTCATCGTCGACGATCGTCCGGAGAACCTGCTCGCGCTCGAGGCCATCCTCGAGCCGCTGGGACAGACGCTCGTGCGCGCGATGTCGGGCGACGAGGCACTGCGCAAGCTGCTCACGCACAACGTCGCCATGATCCTGCTCGACGTGCAGATGCCGGGCATCAACGGCTTCGAGACGGCGCGCCTCATCAAGTCGCGCGAGCGGACGAAGTACGTGCCGATCATCTTCCTCACGGCAATCAGCAAGGACGAGGAGTACGTGTTCGAGGGCTACTCGGTCGGCGCGGTGGACTACCTGGCCAAGCCCTTCCAGCCCGATATCCTCCGGTCGAAGGTCAACGTCTTCGTCGACCTCTACCAGAAGCAGCGGCAGCTCGCCGCGCAGCAGCATCTCCTCGCCGAGGCGCAACGCCGCGAGCAGGAGCTGCGACATATGCGGGATCTCTACGAGTCGGAGTCACGATTCGCTGACATCGTGGGCTCCGCCATGGACGCCATCATCGCATTCGACGCGGACGGATCGGTCACGCTTTTCAACGCGTCCGCCGAACGGATGTTCGCGACGACGAGCGAGGTGGCCCTCAAGGGCGACGTGCGGACGCTGTTCCCCGGTTCGCTCGACATGGACGCGCTCGAGACGATGTGCGCGAGCACGGGTACCGACGCGAAGGACCAGAAGGCGCGAGAGTCGGAACACGTGCTCGCCTCCACCGGCGTCCGCGCTTCGGGCGAGGCGTTCCCGGTCGAGGCCACGGCCAGCTGCATGGACGTCCGCGGCAGGCGCACCTTCACGCTCATCGTCCGCGACATCTCCGAGCGGAAGCGCGCCGAACTGGAGCTCCAGGAGCAGGCGGCGACGCTCGCGCGAGCGATGGACGAGTTGCGGGGACTGAATGACGAGCTGGCCGACCGGCAGGTGGAGCTGGAGCGCGCAATGGCCGCGCGCAGCCGGTTCTACGCCTCCATGAGTCACGAGCTCCGCACGCCGATCAACGCGGTGCTCGGTTACAGCACCTTGCTACTCGAGAACATCTATGGGCCGCTGAACGAGAAGCAGGCCGAGGGCATCACGCGCACGCACAAGGCCGCGAAGCATCTCCTCGAGCTCGTGAACGACGTGCTCGACCTGTCCAAGATCGAGGCGGGCAAGATCGACCTGCGCCTGCAGCCGGTGTCGTTCCCGGCGTTGATCGACGACCTGTTCGTCACGGTGCGTCCGCTGGCGGACCAGTATGGATCATCACTCTCCATCGAGCACGACGGCGAGGCGGTCAAGATCATCAGCGATCCGCGGCGCGTGCGGCAGATCCTGCTCAACCTCCTCTCGAACGCGATCAAGTTCGGGAAGGGCAGGCCGATTCGCGTGCGCTCGATGCACCAGCCGGATGGCGGCATGGTCCTCGAGGTGATCGACCAGGGAGAGGGCATCGCCCCGGCGGATCGCGAGAAGATCTTCGACGAGTTCGTGCAGCTCGGCAAGACGCAGCTCACGGAGGGCACCGGTCTTGGCCTTCCGATCTCGCGGCGCCTCGCCGAGATGCTGCATGGCACGCTGGAGATCGACTCGGAGACGGGACAGGGGAGCACGTTCCGGCTGACGTTGCCCGCGACGGCGGAACCGCCGACGCGCACGCAGCGGCTCGCCGCTGAGCAGGCCGCTACGGCAGACGCTTGAGGAGCACCGTCACCGGAACGGAGTCGGCCCCGCCGATATTCACGCGAATCGTGTCGGTGACGAAGCCGGGCTTCTGAATCGACAGCACGGCCACGGGTCCCTCCACGAAGCGCAGCCAGACCGCGCCGGTCTCGCTCGAGCGCACGCGTGAGCCGGTCGCGAGGTCGGTGACGGCGGCATCGGTGACGGGATGGCCGCTCTCGAAATCAAAGATGCCGAGCAGCCGGCCGATGGTGCAGGAGAAAACCGCGGCCGTCGCCCGGGCCCTCACCGGCGCCTGCATGATGCGCGCGAGGAGGCTGTCCTGCGCGGCAGCGCTCGTGACCACGGAGCCGACGTCGTCATCGTAATGCACCCCCGGCTATAGGGTGACGAAGATGGGCTCCCCTGCACCAATCCTTCCAAGCCGCAGCTCATTGCAGTCTCGCATCTCGATGCCAGCGACGTGCTCCGGCCGGATGCGCGCGAGCGTGTCGACCACGTCGGACGACAGCACGAGCGCAGGGTCCTTGCTCCGGGGGACGCGGTACGACCCGAGAGTCCTTGCCCGTTCGACGGTCCCCGTGGGTACCGAGCCTCCCATTCGACGGCGCTCCTCGAGCATGCCGTCGGGCCGCGCGCAGAGAATCCGCCGACCGTTCACCCAGATGTTCGTCGCGGGGTTGCAGACCGCACTTCTTCAGGCCGCTGCGAATGGCGACGTCGACGCCGGACATCGGAACGCGCAGCACGTCACGACGAGGAGAATGGCGAGTTTACGGGACATGTCCGCCCTGCCCGGTCTGAAGGGCATTTCACCACGGGGGACACGGAGGACACGGAGGAAGGCAATGACAAGAAGAACGTTCTTCGTTCCGTTCGGGCGCTCCGTGGACAAGTTGCTGTTGACCCGCAACGCAGTTACGGCGACGCCGGCGTGCGCAGTATCGGCGTCATCGGTGTTCCGTGGTCTGGGGTGGCACCCAGCATTTACGGCACCGAGCCAGTCGCCGCCCCAAGGGCAATTTCACGCTCGTTCCCAGGATCAAACCGCTTCAAGATACGCTTCCTACACACCTCGAACTCCTCAGCATCCTCCAGAGCGTACTCGATTTTGCCTCCAGCAGATTTTACACGATCCGTCGGATGACGGCGTTTGCCGTTCCTCAAAAGGCGAAGTGCAGATCCCTCGACTTCGCGTGGGATGACTACAGACGCAGTCATCCGACGAATCCGTTCAAAATCCGTGGCTCCTTAGCGCCGCAGTGGTTCTCGAGTGCTGCTCGACCCCCTCACCGATCATGAAAGCGGGTATCCGCAAGAACAAAATGCCATTCCGCTCGACGTGGCCCCAAATCCGCTAGAACTCGAACCCCATCGAGAGGTTCAAATGGTTATTAACCGCAACCCCGGTGGCGTACCGCGTCTCGAGCCGACGGAACTCCGCGCCGAGGAAGAGCGGCCCGGACGGCCTCACGATGGTGTACCCGGAACACGCGCGATTGCGCCGGCGCGCTCCAGCCGGGAGGTCGGACTCTCGCGGCTCGTCCACGCCACAGCCGCCCCCGATGCCCGCCCGGCTGTTCAACTGGAGGTTCGCCTGAACCCACCCACCGACGTCGTACAGGGGGGTGTTCGCCATGCTCACGTTCTGCGAGATCCCGCCGCCGCCAAGCCCGCGCAGCCCACGTCCGGCATACGCTTCGCCACGAACCTCCAGCCGCCCGACGCCCACCTGCGCATCACACGCCGCCATGTGCGTGTCGTGCCGAAAGCCGGCGATCTGCACCCAGGCGACGTGACCGCCGCAGCCAATCTCGCTCGCGAACGTATCCTCGCCCCACCGCACCCGCGCGCGCGCCTGGAATGCGGGACGCCCCGACCGCTCCGCCGGATCGACGTCGGTGTCGAAGGGCGGCGAGGCGTCGCCATTCATGTTGGCCATCACGGCCCCCTGAATGCCGACGCGCACGGCGCCACTCGTCTCGAGGGTGCCGCGGAGCTGCGGCAGCCAGAGCCAGAGATTCCCGGCCGTGACGTAGGCCGGCGTGCCGATGGCCGCGGGGCTGACGGGATTCAGCCCCGAGATGAGTGGTGTTTCCTGACCCACCATGATCGATCCATTCGCCCACCGCACCGCCCCACGCGCCGTGCGCAGGCGCAGCAGCGGGAAGGTGCGCCCGCCACTGCTCGGCTGCTGCCCGCCGAAGAAGTCCACGTCCACGTCCCCGATGAACTCTCCGCCAAGGACGTCCTGTGACCGCACGACGAGACCGAGCGTCGTTTGACGAATGGCCATGCCGAGGCCTTCGACGGAGGTCGTCGTGGAACGCACGAATTGCGGGTCGTCCACGTTGTTCACCTCGCGATCGTTGCGAAAGGCGTGGACGAGCACGCGCCCCGTGAGCTCGAGCTGCATGCGGCTTCGTGTCGAGACGCCGGACGTCGCCTGATCGGCGACTTGCTGCTGCATGATCGCGATGGCCTCCTCGGCGCGACGGAGCCGGGCGGCGAGCGAGTCGGCGCCCGCGCGGGCGGAGTCGGCTGGCGCACGTTGCGCGAGGACCGGTGTAGAGACGACGCCAGCCGAGAGGGCGGTGCCGAGCAGGATGATTCTTGACGCTCTGGCCAGGGCGTGCACACTGTTCCGGTGTGCCGCAACACGGGACGCGGTCATGAGGCTTTCAGGAGAGGGAGAGATGCAGGTCAGGGCGAACGTACTGCGCCGGGTGGCGCTGCTGCTGTTGTCGAGTGCGAGCACGGTCACCGCGCAGGGTGCGGTGAGCGGCCAGGTGAGCCTGTTGGAGCGACCGGGGGAGACGTCGGAAGATCTCGCCGACGTCATTATCTGGCTCGAGCCGACGGGAGCGCCGCGCCTGCGTGTTTCGGCGATGACCACCACCATCGAGTTGCAGCGGCGCCAGTTCTCGCCGCGGGTGCGTGCGGTACCGGTGGGAAGCAAGATCGAGTTCCCCAATCAGGACTCGTTCAGCCACAATGTGTTTTCCAAGGTGGCGGAGGGCGCGTTCGACACGGGCGTGTATCCGCGCGGCAAGACGCGCGACCAGACGTTCAAGGAATCCGGCGTCTACCCCATCTATTGTAACATCCACCCGCGGATGACGGGATACGTGGTGGTGCTCAACACGCCGCACTTTGCCCAGGCGGGCGACGACGGGCGGTTCGCCGTGACCGGCGTGCCGGCGGGGAGTTACACGCTGCACATCTGGCACGACCGCGCGACCCAGGAGATGACGCGGCCGATCGTGCTGACGGCGGCGGGAACGTCGATTGGGCGCGTGGAGCTCGATGCCCGTGGCTATCGCTTCGTGCAGCACAAGAACAAGTTCGGGAAGGAGTATACCAGCGCTTCCGGCGACCGGTACTGACGCACCCACCTCGCACGCCCCCGACATGCCGCGGTTCGGACTCTCCCTCAAGATCTTTCTCGGTACCGCAGCCGTCGTCACGCTCGTCCTGATCGTCACCCTTGCGGTGACATCGCGGTCTGCCCGAACGTCGGCGCTGGCCGCAATCGATCGTGGGCTTGGCGAGACCAATGCCCGCATCGGCGAGCAGCTCGAGGCGCGACAGACGGCGCTCGCCGGGAAGCTGTCGGCGTTCTCCGAGAACCGCGAAGCCGTCCTGACCATCGTTCGCGACAGCGTTGGCGGCGATGCGCTCGACCAGGCGGAAGTGCTGATGGAAGCGAGCGGCGCGCGCTGGATCCAGATCATCGATTCCACGGGAATGCGGCTCGCGCGAAGCGATGATCCCGCTGCCGTGCGCGACGACATGTCCGATTCGCCGTTGGTGCGGGGTGCACTGAGCGGGGCCATCGCATCGGGGTTTGGCGTGAGCGGCGACAGCGCCGTGCTCCAGGTGGTGGCCGTGCCGCTGCTGGACGACCTGAACAATGCGCAGAGCGTGGTGGGCGTGCTGATGGGCGCGCAGGAGGTTGGCGACTCGCTCGCGCGCGCCATCGGGCGGACGACGCGTAGCCAGGTCGCGTTCTACGTCCTCAAGGATGCCGGCCCGCCGGTGCTCGCGGGCACCACGGTCGATTCAACGGATCGCGCCGCACTGCTCGACGCGATCGCCCTGCGCATCTCGCGTGACACCGGCGTCGCCGCCGTCGCGGACAGCACGCGCCTCGCGGCCATGGGCGCGGCGAGCGAGCGCACGGACATCCAGATCGGCGGCGATGCGTACGTCGGCCAGATGACGCCGTTGCTGAGCGCATCGGGCCGTCCGGTGGGTGGATTCCTCTCAATGCGGTCGCCCGACGACGAGCTCGCGGGATTCCATGCGCTCCGCCAGACGCTGCTCATCACCGGTGCCGTCGGGCTGATCGTCG
>JBKJMP010000664.1:0-3137 GCA_046596395.1 Gemmatimonadaceae bacterium | reverse complement strand
CGCGTCCGTCGTTACCGACAATCGGACGCAAGGCGATGCCGCGATTACCCACGCGGCGCGCCTGCGCAATCTCGGTCTCGTCACCGCCGGTCGCCGGCATGCGTACGACAACCCAGTACGGGTTTCGCGTGAGGGCCTGCCCGCGCGTCGTGGCTCCCGCGCCTCGCGCGACCACGATCTCGCGTCCATCAGGCGCCCACGAGGGGTTCATATATTCGCCCGCGTCTTTCGTGACGCGCACCGGAGTGCCACCAGACGACGCGATACGCCACAGGGCACCGCGATTCACCGAATCGACGGTCGTGAACGCAATGGTGCGTCCATCGGGTGACCAGGCCGGCTGAAACTCCATGGCATCAAATGCCGTGGGCGTGAGCCGACGCGCGCTTCCGTTCGGCACACTCTGCACAAAGATGCGGCCAAGCGCCTGGAAGACGAGCATGCGGCCATCGGGTGACGCACTGGCCCATCTGATGAAGCGCACGTCCACCGGAGCATCGGTGATGCGCCGCTTCGCGACTGCCTGCTCGGAAATTGTGCGACGCACCCTCGCCGTAAAGGGAATCGTCGTGACCAGGCCAGTTGTCGTGTTCACGCGCCTGATCTTGCCGCCCTGGTGAAGCACGATGCTTTGTCCGTCGGCGGCCCAGCGATACATCGGATAGGTACCCTCGAGCGGATAGCTCTCGGAGTTATCCATCTCCACCGGGTCCATGAGCATACGCTCACTACCGCTGTGCAGGTCTCGAAGCCAGAGTGCTCCACGTGGACCGAATTGCTGGCCCTTGTACTCGAGCGTGCCGCCCGGAACCTTGCGGATGAACGCCAGCCATCTTCCATCAGGACTCGGCTCCGCCGCGAAGGCACCGCCGCTGGAGGCGCGACTCTGCTGCCCCGATTCGCCGGCCGTGATCGGGCGTACGGTACCGGTGTGCATATCGAGTCGATGCACCTGCACAGCACCCTTCAATGCATCCGCGTGCCCTTCGGGAAGATTGGTCGACGTGTACACGTCGTAGTAGAGGTAGCGCCCATCAGGCGACAACGATTGGCGGAATGGATTTCGTCCATCGGCGCCCTTCAACAGCGTGATACCGTCGCCGCCGTCACGGTGGTACATGACGACTTCCCGCTGCTCGCCGCCATCCTGTGCTACGACGATGTACTGGTTGTCCGGAGTCCACTGCGGAAAGTACATTCGCATCTTCGGTGCAACGGCGACGGCACGCACATTTCCACCATCAGCGTCCATGACCCACAGGTTGTAGTCGCCGCCGCCGCGATCGGAGATGAAGGCGATCGACTTGCCATCGGCTGAGATGCGCGGGTGGAAGTTGGACGCGATGCCCGAGTTCTGCGTGAGGGCCACCGCATTCCCACCGGCCGCTGACATCCGGTAGATGTGGCCGAGCAAGTCGAAGACAATCCATGAGCCATCGGTGGAGAGATCGACTGACGTCCACGTACCCTCGGTCGCGGTGAACTCGACGAGACGTGTGCGTCCGCGTGGTGCGGTGGCGTCCCACGTGGCGGCCGATGTCGAACGCGTCGGCTGTGCCGGCAGAGCGACGGTCGCGAGCGTGCTGAGCATGCACGCGCCGAACACACAGCGAAGCTGCCAGCGCCGCGTCTCGCTGGAACGGGCTTTATGCTTGCCGACACGTGGCATTGACGAACTCCACTGGTGCGGTGGCGTAAGGGAATCTGTCGCGAACGATAGTACGGTGCATGGCAGCACGACGGCGTCGTGACTACGGGGTGCGTGCTCTCACGCTGAGGGCCCTCGTCGTCGCGTGACGAATGGAAGTATGGGTGCCGACAACGTACTCCCCGGGCCGAAGGTCCAGCGTCGTGATCACCGTGCCCTTCGGCGGTACGCTGGAGAGTCCACCGGCGGGTTCGCCTTGCACGCCCGGCTGCGCGAGGAACTGCGCGGCGGTCATTCCGTCAGGGATGAGGCGAACCTTGAGCTCGTGGTCGTTAGTTGACTGATTGTCGACGCGAACGACCACGCGCCCCGCGCGTACGGGTTTCGAGAACGACACGACTCCAGTGGAATCGATCGTCGCGACGACGTCGATGGAGGGTTGCGGCCATCGCGTCGTTGAAGGAACGACGGCGAGGGCGCGAAACATCCCGTGCAGCAAGTGATAACGCGTTTTATCGGCATGCGCCGATCCGACAAAGCACACGAGCGCATAATTGCCCGGCGCGAGGTCGATCGTGGCATTTGTCGTCGCCGGCGGGAAAATGAACAGCGGCCCGCCCATCTGCCGCGCCCAGCCCGTCATGCGTTCGCGTGCGGCCGCGGCGCGGTAGAGATCGGCGATGGTCTTCCCCGAATCGAGTCGCACGACCCAGAGCATGTGCATGCCACGGGTATTGTCTCCCTTGTCCGCGAGGAGCTCTCTTCCAGAGACACCGGCGGCGAGCCGTTCCACGACGAACCCCGCTTGAAGCAGGCGAAAGGTGGTCAAGCCGGCGGGTATCGTGTCCGGCGCCCGGAAGAAAAACTCGGCAGCCTTGACGTCGACCACATTGCCGGGAAGTGCTTGGGAAGCGTTCGCCTGAGCAGGCGCCACTCGCGCGGTGGCCAGTAGCATGGAAAGCAGGAGCGCAAAGCCGTTGACCGAGCGTCTCATGATACCTCCCCTGGCTCTCGCAGCGCGTGGCGCGTCAGCGAGTCGAGCGCAGCTTCCCCAGCATGATGTTCGCGTGCCCCTCGACGAGGCACACGTAGGTATACTCGCCCGGCGGCGGAACCACGAACGAGGTCTCCACCGTCTGCGACGGCTGCGCGATGTTCGAGTACACGACCATCTTCGACTTCAGCGACAGTGGCACGTTCTCGTTCGCATCCCGCGCCCGCTCGGCGAGCTGATCGAGGTCGCTCTCGTCGCGCGCGATGACAAAGTTGTGCGCAAAGCTGCCCATGTTCGCGAAGCGGACGCGCACGCGCGTGCCCTGCTTGAGCGTGATGGTCGCCGGATCGAAGACGAGCTCCGTGCCGTTCGCGCGCAGCGTGATGGTCGTGTCCACCTGTGCGAGCCTCGGCGCGACAACAACGCCCATGTCCTCCGCATGGACGTCCGCGGTCGCCGCGGGCTTGTCCACCACGCGCATTTGCCCCGGCGTCA
>JBKJMP010000649.1:0-3312 GCA_046596395.1 Gemmatimonadaceae bacterium | reverse complement strand
TACATGAACGAGGCGGGCCGCCTGCTGGACGAGGGTGCACGGATCGAGTCCATCGACGCGGCGCTCACGGCGTTCGGCTTCCCCGTGGGCCCCATCACCCTCCTCGACGAGGTCGGGATCGACGTCGGCGGGAAGGTCGGCCAGGTGATGTCCGAGGCGTTTGGCGCCCGGATGGCGCCGAGCGAGTCGCTCAAGCGCGTCGTGGAGTCGGGGCGCTCGGGGCGAAAGGGGAAACTCGGCTTCTACCTATATGATGAGTCTGGCGCGAAGGGCGAGGTCGATCCCACGGTGTACGGTCTGCTGCCCCACGGCTCCGACCGGATCGCGATGGCGGAGGACGAGATTCGCGAGCGGTGCGTCCTGGCGATGGTGAACGAGGCAGCACGGTGTATGGAGGAGGGGGTGCTCCGATCTCCCCGCGATGGCGACATCGGCGCCGTGTTCGGGCTCGGGTTTCCGCCGTTCCGCGGCGGACCCTTCCGGTACGTGGACAGTGAGGGCGCGGGAGCGGTCGTGGAGCGTCTGGAGGACCTGAACGGGCGGTTTCCGGGCCGGTTTGCGCCCGCCGAGCTCCTCCTGGACCATTCCCGAGGGGTGCGGCGGTTCTATCCAGCGCGGGGGCATCCCCTGCCGTAGATTTTTTCGGAGGCGGAATGGCGGGTGGATCGTCCTCAGGGTGTCCCCTTTGAGAGGACTCCCCCAGCACGCTTCAACTGTGACCGTGGGTAAGCAGATTGGGTCTTGAGAGTATGGAGAGCTCTGATGCGGAGCTCGTTACGCGGGTGTTGCGCGGCGAAGTGAATGCATATGGGGCGCTCGTATCGCGGTATCGCGACCGGTACGCCCGTTATGCGGTTCACATGCTGGGCAATCGGGAGGATGCGGAGGAGGCGCTGCAGGATGCCTTCACCCGGGCCTACCGATCGTTGGCGCGGTGCGAGGAGCCCGAGCGTTTCGGCGCATGGCTCTTCCGCATCCTCGTCAACCGCTGCAGGACGAGTGGGGCACGGCGCGTGCGTCGGAGTCAGACGTTCGTGCATGACGAAGGCGCGCTACTCAATGCCTCGGAAGAACATCCCGCCGAGCAGACGATGTGGCGTGAGGAGATCGAGCGAGCGGTTGGCGAGCTCAGCCCTGATCAGCGAGAAGCGTTCCTGCTGAAGTACGTGGAAGACCTGGGGTACGACGAGATGTCGGAGATCACCGGTGTGGGTGTCTCGGCGCTCAAGATGCGTGTCATGCGCGCCTGCGACCGGCTGCGCGTTCTGCTGAAAGAGGTTCACAGTGGCTGAGTGGGGTCGGACGACGCTCGAGATGATCGTCGAGGAGCTACAGCGTCCCGTGGTGCTCGATAAGTCCTTCGAGCGCCGCGTCATGGTGCGCGTCCGCCGGCTCTATGCCGAGCGGCGCCCGCGTCGTGGCCGCGGATTGCTGGCTCTCGCGTCCACCATCGCGCATCGTCCCGCCTGGGCTGGCGCGCTCGCCGCAGGTATCGTCGCCATCGCCACCGTCGGCGTGCTGCGCTCGCGGCCCAGCGACGCGGTCGCGACCACCGGCGGCGCCGAGCCCGTGGACTTCGTGCTCGTCGCGCCCGATGCCCGCAGCGTCGCCGTCGTCGGTGACTTCAACAACTGGGGGCTCGGCGAGTCCGCACTCGTCGCAACGAACCATCAGGGTGTGTGGAGTGTCACAGCACGTGTACCCGTCGGCCTGCATCGTTACGCGTTCGTCGTGAATGGAGAGAAGTGGGTCGCAGATCCAACCGCGCCGCGGTCGTCAGGCGACGACTTCGGCATGCCTAGCAGTGCGCTGGTCGTGGAGGACAGCACCAAGTGAATATCCGCAAGACTCGCAGTCTGCTCATGATGGTGGCGCTCGCCGGCTCGGTATCCGCGAGTGCCCAGGATCCTCGCGTGCTGCCCAAGCTCGACGCGCCTTCCAAGGCCGCCATGCAGGCCGTGCTCGATTCGGCAAAGGCCCAGGGTATTCCCATCAAGCCGCTCAACGACCTGATGTACGAGGGGCTCGGCAAGGGGGCCGACGGTCCACGGATCGTGGCCGCAGTACGAAAGCTCGCCGGCGAGATGGCTGCCGCGCAGACCGCGCTCGGCACGCTGGCCTCCGCTGACGAGATCCGCGCCGCCGCTTCCGCAATGCACGCCGGCGTGCCCGCCGTGGAGCTCGGCAAGCTGAAGAAGCAGAGTGGCCTCCGTCGTTCGCTTACGCTGCCGTTCACAGTCGTCGCCGATATCGTCTCGCGCGGCGTGCCGGTTTCCACTGCCATCAACGCCATCCGCTCCCTCGTGGGCGCGGGCGCGAAGGACAAGGACATCGGCGAGTTCCAGAAGGCCGTGAAGGAAGACATCAATCAGGGCGCACCGCCGGCCGCATCCGCCGAGACGCGCGCCAAGAGCACGCCGAAGCCGCCAGAGCAGCAGGACGAAGGCATGGCTCCCTGACCGTCAGGCGGTAGAAGCACCTCCACGACGGGCTGGCCTGCATAGGCCAGCCCGTCGTGCATACGTGGCCGTCATTCCCGCCCATCGCTATTTGACGCCGAGGCCGCGCGCCCGCATCCTCCAGCATGACGCGACCAATCCACCTCGCCGCCCTCCTGCTTCTCTGTGCCGCACCGGTCGTCGCGAGTGCGCAGCACCGGCCTCTTGCGATCGAGGATTACTACAAGGTGAAGGACGTTGGCGCGCCGGAGATCAGCCCGGACGGCCGCTGGGTTGCCTATACGGTCGGTTCGCGCATCGAGTCCGGGAACACCAACGAATTCGAGGTGTGGCTTGCCCCCAGCGACGCCTCCGCGCCGCCGCGGCGCGTGAGTCCCGCAGGCCTGTCCGCCACGAGCCTGGCGTGGCAGGATGGGGTCCTTCGCCTCACAAGCGGGCAGCGGCGCTGGTTCGTGGATCCTTCGAAGCCGGAACAAGTCGATAGCACCCGCGCCGCGCTCGCTGCCCCTGGTGCTGAGCTCTCCCCGAACCGGCAGTTCATCGCCGTGGTGCGCAACGTGCCGGTCGCGAAGCGCACTCGTCCGGCACGGTCGGATTTCGAGCAACGGCACGAGGAGCGGTTCAAGGGTGTCCACTTCGACTGGCTTCCGTTCATGGGCGACGGCCGGCCGTTCCCGCTTCCGAATCGCAACGACCCCGAGGTGAATCCTTCGCAAGAGATTTTCGTCGAGCCCGCGCAATCAGGGGAGCGCGCGATGGCGAGCAGTGGGAGCGGGACGACCACGGCCGCGCAGCAGGTCACGTCATTGGGATTACGCCCAACGAGTGTCGGCTGGTCGCATGATGGCGAGCG
>JBKJMP010000547.1:0-8096 GCA_046596395.1 Gemmatimonadaceae bacterium | reverse complement strand
ACGGGGCCAGCCGCAGCGAGCACCGCAGACGTCTGGACGAATTCTCGGCGGGAGAAGATGGAATCAGTCACGGAGGACTCCGGTGTGGTCAGGGCTCGCGCACCACGCGAAAGCCGATGAAGGGTGCATCCGAGAGCCACCAACGGCTCTTCGGAATCTGGGGGTCACGTTCGTTCCAGCTGTCGTCCTGCACCGCACGGGCGTGCGGTCCAACCATCGCGGGCGCATCCATATATGAGCCGCCGCGCGCGACGCGGCGGCCATCGTCCGTCGTCACCCACTCGGCCACATTGCCGAACAGGTCGTACAAGCCAAGGCGATCGGCGCGCCGCGCGGCGACGTCGTGCGTCTTGTCCTTCGCATTGCCGCGGTGCCAGGCCATCGCATCGCGCTGCGCGGGAGTGAGCTTGGCCCCGCCGGTCGCGAGCGTCGCCATGTGAATCCACTCCGCCTCGGTGGGGAGACGGTAGCGCTTCCCGGTGGTCTTGGATAGCCATTCGCAGAACGCTTCCGCCGCCGTGCGGGCGACGCTCATCGTGGGGTAGCCCTTGTGGCCGAAGCCGTAGTCAGGTGCACCATACGGTCGCGACGGCCGCGACACGGCATCCGCAGGACTCGCGTTCACGGCCGGCGCCTGCAGGAGCGTGAATGCATCGTAGGCGTCCCAGGTCAGCTCGGTGCGACCCACGAGGAACGGGCGCACCGTTGTACCGGCAGGCACCGCGACCATCTCGAACGTCACCAGCGTGCCGGGTATCGAATCCAGCACGACACGTGGAGATTGCGAGTGCACCGGCAGCGCTGCGAGCACGACGCCGACGACACCAGTCACCCATCTCGTCACGAATGTACTTCCGTCGTTCCGCATCGAAGCTCGTCTCATGGTCACTGGCAGCGGCGCTCGCCGTCACTGCGCCAAGGGTGCATGCGCAGGATCGACAGGAGTATGTCGAGATGCACATGGGAATGCCCGTGCGGATCGTGGTCTATGCCCAGCGCGAGGATGCCGACCGCGGTGCGCGCGCAGCGTTCGCCACCATCGCGGCGCTCGAGGACATTATGAGCGATTACCGCCCGGCAAGCGAGGTGAGGCGCCTCGGTGCGCGGGCGGGCCGCTGGACCGGCGTGAGTGATCCACTCTTCGCCGTGCTCGCGCGCGCTCGCGCGATCGCGGAGACCACCGAGGGCGCCTTCGATCCCACCGTAGGACCGCTCGTGGCACTCTGGCGCGAGGCGCGACGTACGCGGTATCTCCCGACACCTGCGCGTCTCGATGCCGCGCGGCAACGTGTGGGCTGGCGTCTGATCGAGCTCGACTCCGCGCGCCAGCGCATACGCCTCGCGCGCGCGGGCATGCGGCTCGACCTTGGCGGGATCGCGAAGGGGTTCATCCTCCAGGCCGCGCTCGGCACTCTGCGCTCGCGGGGGCTCTCGCGCGCGATGCTCGAAGCTGGCGGCGACATCGTCGTGGGAGACGCGCCCCCTAATCGCGACGGCTGGCGCATTGATGTCCCTGACGCGGACACCGCGCTTGCCCGGCGCGCCGCAGCGCTCGTCAACGCCGCGATCGCGACGTCAGGGGCCGCGTCGCAGTTCGTCGAGATCGCCGGCGTACGCTACTCACACGTCGTGGATCCACGCACGGGAGTGGGCCTCACCAATCGAACGAGCGCCACGGTGATCGCACCGGATGGTGCCACGGCCGATGCGCTTGCGACCGCACTGACCGTGCTGGGTCCCTCGCACCGGACTGCCCTCCCCCCCGGCGTTTTCAGCGCCGCCGGGCAATCGCCGCCTTGAGGTCCGCGAGCGTCCCTACGCGGCCACGCACGCCCGCGATCGTCACCACGTCGAGTTGGAGCTTCTTGAGCGCGCGGCCGAAGTCCACCGTCAGTGCGTTCGCCGGTCCGGGCTCCCCGCGGTCGGGCAGGATCAACAAGTCACCCTGGAACACGAGCTTCTCCTTCGGCAGGTAGGCGAGCACCATCGCGTCCACGTGCGACGTGGGCCCGATGTCGTGCAGTTCGACCGTCATGTCGCCGTCCGTGAACACGCGCTTTGTGGTGAACGTCTCAATGACCGGCGTGCGCGGCGACCAGACGGTTGCCGATGAAGTCCATCACGAGACCGGTGCGCGTGCGTTGCGTCGTAACGGGCGGGCGAGTGTTTCGCGCTGGTACGCCATCCAGCGCCGCCCGCGGAATATGATGGAAACGTCGTCGGACACGCCCTGCCCGTAGGCGGCGAGCGCCGCAGGCGACGCTCCTTCATGGGCTTGTCGAGTTCGGATCCGCTTGCGGCCCACACTACTGCCATCGAGGCACCTACGCCGGCCCCATCGCCCTCTGCCGACGATCCGCTAACATGGATGCTGCCACACCCGCTGCCAGGACCGAGAGGATGACTGCGAGCATGTACAGGTTGAAGTGCTGCCCGATGGCGAGCTTCAGCCATTCGGCAAGCAGCATCTTCACGCCCACTATCATCAGGACCACCGCGAGCGAGACCTTCAGGTATCGGAACTTCGTCACCATGTCGGCCAGCGCAAAGTAGAGCGACCGGAGACCGAGGATGGCGAACACGTTACTGGTGAACACCAGGAACGGGTCAGCCGTGATGGCGAAGATGGCCGGGATCGAGTCGACGGCGAAGATCACATCGGTCGTCTCGACCATGATGAGCGCCAGCGCCAGGGGCGTGAGGAGCAGTGTTCCCTTCCGCGCCTTGTCCACGACCTCATCCGCGACCGCGGGCGCGCCGGGTTCCGAATTCTCATAGGATGAGGGTGCACCGGCGCGGACCATGAAGTGCTCGCCATGAAATCTGGCGGTCACGGGGAAAAAGCGACGCGTCAACCGAACGATGATGTTCGCGTTCGGATCCGTTTCGTCCGTCTTGAGAAAGAGCATCTTGATCGCCGTCAGGATCAGGAATGCGGCGAAGACGTACAGCACCCAGTGGAACTCGGAGATCAGCTTCGCACCGATTCCGATCATCGCGCCTCGCAGGACCAGGGCGCCAATGATGCCCCAGAACAGCACGCGGTGCTGGTAGAGTGCCGGCACCGCGAAGAAGCCGAAGATCATCGCGATCACGAAGATGTTGTCGATGCTCAGCGACTTCTCGACCACGTAGCCGGTGAGGTACTTCTCCACTGCTGCTACGCCGCCGTTCCTCAGCCCGTCGACCGCGTCCACGGTCGTGCCCAGGCCAAACCACTGGCCCTCGTAGGCGAAGTACACGAAGACGGAAAACGACAAGCCCATGGCGAGCCATACGGCGGACCAGGTGAACGCCTCCTTGACGCTGACGACGTGGGCGTTGCGATGAAAGACGCCCAGGTCCAATGCCAGCATCAGCAGGACGAACGCGATGAATCCGATCCAGATCCAGATCATTGGAGCGACACCATCAGGGGTTCGGACTGCCGATCGATTGGCCCGCCTCCCGGCACACCGTCGAAGAACTCGACGGCTCCGGTCGCCAGCGAATACTCGGCGCCTACGACGAGGAGCCCGTTCTTCTCGACCAGCTGCTCGACCACTTCCGAGCCGTGTCGCAGGTGGTGTGCTGACGCGCGGATGTTGGCTCGCACAGCCTCCCGCACGAGTGCGTCCTGGTCGTGTGTGAGCTCCGTCGCCAGCAACGGTTCCACGGAAGGCCGGATACGGTCGACGATCGAACGCAGGTTCGGCGACTGGTTACGCATCGGCCGCTGGAGTTCTTCCACCGTGGCTTGGACAGCACCGCACTCGGAATGCCCCAGAACCACCACCAGCCGCGTACCGAATCGCGCCGCGGCGAACTCGACGCTGCCAACTTGAGAGGAAGCGACGATGTTGCCGGCAACGCGAATGACGAACAGGTCGCCCAGGCCCTGGTCGAACACGATCTCTGCAGGGACGCGCGAATCGGAACATCCGAGGATGATGGCAAACGGCTCCTGGCCGCTCACCAGTTCGCTGCGGCGTGTCTGGCTCACGGATATGTCACTGCTGCGAGAGCCAGACGCGAAGCGAGCGTTTCCCGCTCGCAGGCGCTCGAGTGCTTCTCGGGCTGCGATCATCGCGGTGTCGTCGTGTCTGCCGAACGACCGCGCCTGCTCCGGACGGACCGACGAGCTCGTCGCCCCGCGCCGATCAATGCTCCTGCCATGGCCTCGTGCGTGCTCCAACGGGAGAGGCCGGCCACGAGCGCGAGCGCGGCGAGCAGAAGAGTGGTGAACGCTGTCCAGGTCCAGATGGTGATTTCCACGACGTACTCCGATGTCATGGCACGGGATGACGTGCCGGTGCGCAAGAGGCGGGATGCCCGCCCACACCCTGACTGTAGCGCACCCTACTCCCACGCACAAAACGAATGTTCGCGCAGGTAGCATCTACTTTATTTATATGAACTGCGAGACCGGGCCGCGGCGCTCAGTGGCGTCGCTCCCCTATCGTCACTCGCCGTCGGCCTGGGACGACCCGCGTAAGGCCTGAACCTCCCGTCGCAACGCGCGTACTTCGTCGAGAACCAACCTGGTCTGCGCCTCTCCCTCTTCCTTGATGTCCTCCGTAACCTGTGACTGCATCGCGTTGACGACTACTGCGATGAACAGGTTCAGCATCATGAACGTGGCGATCAGCAGGTAGGTGACGAAGAAGATCCAGGCGTACGGCGACTGGGCCATTACCCCGCGCGCAATGTGGGACCAGTCCTCCGACATGATCTGGAACAGCGTGAAGAGCGAAGCCCCGAGATTCCCGAACAATTCTGGCTCGACGGCACCGAAGAGCTTCGTGGCCATGACCGCCGATACGTACAGAACGAGAGCCATCAGGCCGACGATGGACGCCATCCCGGGCATTGCCGCGAGTAGTGCGCTGACTACCTTGCGCATTGCAGGCGCCATCGAGACCAGCCGCAGCGCACGCAGCACGCGCAACGCGCGCAGGACGCTGAACATCCCGCTCGCGGGCAGGAGGGCGAGCCCGACGATCACGAGATCGAACACGCGCCACGGGTCCCGGAAGAATCGACCCCGGTAGACGAAGAAGCGTAACAGCAGCTCGACAACGAACACCCCAAGCACGGCGTAGTCGACGACGTGCAGCAGGGTACCGAAGCGTGCGACGAGCGTGGGCGAGGTTTCCAGCCCGAGCGTGATGGAGTTGGCGACGATCAGAATGACAATCGCCCGTTCGAACCGCGCGCTCTCGATGACCGCGCGGACCCGCTCGCGCAGGGCGAGCACTGAAACGGCCGGAGTGGGATTCACGATGACGACCTGGCGCGGATATACATGTGCGTGCTACACCCGGGTCAGGCCTATCGGTCCTGATCCGCAGTGGCGTACCGAAGCAGACAGCCAACACCACCGACGTCCATGAGCACATCGCTGTGCGGCACAATCGTGACTTCGAGCGACTGCCGCTCCGCGAGCGTGCTGGTCCCTCGCACCGGACCGGCCTCCCCCCGGCGTTTTCAGCGCCGTCGGGCAATCGCCGCCTTGAGGTCCCCGAGCGTTCCCACCCTGCCGTGCACACCCGCGATCGTCACCACGTCGAGTTGAAGCTTCTCGAGCGCGCGGGCGAAGTCCACCGTCAGCGCGTTCGCCGGTCCGGGTTCCCCGCGGTCGGGCAGGATCAACAAGTCGCCCTGGAACACGAGCTTCTCCTTCGGCAGGTAGGCGAGCACCATCTCGTCCACGTGCGACGTGGGCCCGATGTCGTGCAGTTCGACCAGTGCTGGTGCGTGAACCTTCGGCGCTCCATTGACATCCCCATCCCGATGGCATTATTCTACTATTCAGTTGATTAGATAATTTCTCCAATCGCCCCCGCCCATGCCCGCGCACTTCCCGCCGATGCTCTCCGTCGCCGACCTCCACCGCCTCCGGATCGAGCACCCTGGCACTCGCCTCCTCGACGTCCGCACCCCCGGCGAGTTCGAGGCCGAACACATTGCCAGCGCCTACAACGTTCCGCTCGATACCCTGGGCGAACACGGCGCCGAGATCCGTAGCGCCGTCACCGAGCCCGTCGTGCTCGTGTGCCGCTCGGGGCAGCGCGCCCGAAAGGCCGAAGCAGCGCTCGCGGCGGCGGGCATGACCAACCTCTACGTGCTCGACGGCGGCATGACCGCGTGGTCCACCGCAGGACGGCCCGTGCGCCGCGGAGCGCCGAAGATGTCCCTCGAGCGCCAGGTCCGCATCGTCGCAGGCGCGCTCGCCGCGACCGGCGGATTCCTCGCGCTCCTCGTGCATCCGTACTTCGGCGGCCTCTCCGCGTTCGTCGGATCGGGGTTGGTGTTCGCCGGCGCTACCGACACGTGCATGATGGGGATGCTCCTCGCACGGCTGCCCTACAACCGCGGCGCCTCGTGCGACGTGCCCACCATGGTGCGCGCGCTCACCGCCGGCGAACCGCAGGCCGGCTGACGCGATGGTCGCACTCGGCCTGGTACTCGCGACGCTCATCGGGCTCTCGCTCGGGCTACTCGGCGGCGGTGGCTCGATCCTCACCGTGCCCGTGCTCGTCTACGTCCTCGGCTATGCAGCCAAGCCGGCCATTGCGATGAGCATGCCCGTGGTCGGCATCACGAGCCTCCTTGCCGCAGCGCTGCACTGGCGGCTCGGCAACGTGCGCCTCCGCACCGCAGTCGAGTTTGGTGTGTTGGCCATGGTTGGCGCGTTCGCCGGTGCGAAGCTCGCCGGCCTCCTGAGCGACACCGCGCAGCTCACGCTCCTCGCGGTAGTCATGCTTGCCGCCGCCGTCTCGATGCTCCGTGGGCGCGCCGAGGACGACGTCGAGACGGCAGCGACGCCGCGCCGCGCTCTGCTCGCCCCCGTCGCCGTTGGCGTCGGCGTGCTGACGGGCCTCGTCGGGATCGGCGGCGGTTTCCTCATGGTTCCCGCGCTCGTGCTCCTCGCGCGGATCCCGATGCGCCAGGCCGTGGGAACCTCGCTCCTCATCATCGCGATGAACTCCGTGGCTGGGTTTGCCGGCTACATCGGCACCGTCGATGTGAACTGGCCCTTCCTCGCCGGTTTCACCGCGGCATCCGCAGCCGGAGCGGTCATTGGGACGGCGCTCGTTGCGCGGGTTCCGCAGGCGGCGCTCACGCGCGCTTTCGCCGTCCTCCTGCTCGTCATGGGTGGGTTCGTCCTGTACCAGAACCGCAACGCGTTCATCTCCACCGCGCCGCGCGACCACGTGGTCGCGCGCTAGCCATTCACGATACGAGCTCCAAAACCGAGGCACATATGTTCTTTCAACGCTTCTACGACACCACGCTCGCCCAGGCGAGCTATCTCATCGGTTGCCAGCGCACTGGGGAGGCCGTGGTGGTGGACCCCAATCGTGATGTGCAGCAATACGTGAATGCCGCGGCGAAGGAGGGACTGCGCGTCACGCACGTCACCGAGACGCATATCCACGCGGACTTCGTAAGCGGAGCGCGCGAACTCGCGCGGAGCACCGGTGCGCAACTCCTCCTGTCCGACGAAGGCGACGCCGACTGGAAGTACGCATTCGCCGCGGAGGCGCGCGCCCGCCTCGTGAGGGACGGGGACCATTTCATGGTCGGTAACATTCGGCTCGAGGTCATGCACACGCCAGGGCACACGCCGGAGCACGTCAGCTTCGTCGTCACCGATACGCCGGCGGCGGCCGGACCGTGGGGCATACTCACGGGCGACTTCGTGTTCGTCGGTGACGTCGGCCGTCCCGACCTGCTGGAGAAGGCCGCGGGTTACGCCGGCACCATGGAAGCGGCCGCGCGTACGCTGTACCACTCGCTCCAGCGTTTTCGCGCACTGCCCGACCATCTGCAAGTCTGGCCCGGCCATGGCGCCGGCTCCGCCTGCGGCAAGGCGCTCGGCGCCATTCCATCGACAACGGTCGGCTACGAGAAGATCGGCAACTGGGGCGTTGCGACCACCGAGGAAGCGGAGTTCGTGCGCATGGTGCTCACCGACCAGCCCGAACCGCCACGCTTGTTCGTCCGCTTCATCTCCGCGAAATAGCGTGGCGGTTCGGGCTGGTCGGTGAGCACCATGCGCACGAACTCCGCTTCCTCGGTGGTCGCAACGCCCCAGTTGCCGATCTTCTCGT
>JBKJMP010000521.1:0-5198 GCA_046596395.1 Gemmatimonadaceae bacterium | reverse complement strand
TCGTATCGCTCCACGAGGTCGCGCCCCTGCGCCTTGGCCCGGTACATCGCGGCATCGGCCGTCTTGAGCAGTCCTTCCGGATCGGTGGCGTCGGCGGGGTAGAGACTGATGCCGAGGCTCGTGGTGACGAACAGCTCCTGGCCGTCGACGACGATCGGCCGCTTCACGGCCGCGATGATGCGTTCGGCGAGCAGGACGGCGTCGGCGGGGCCGAACACCTCAGTGGCCAGCACGGCGAACTCGTCCCCGCCGAGTCTCGTCACCGAATCCTCGGAGCGCACCGTCGTGCGAATGCGCTCGGCGACCGCCTGGAGGAGTGCGTCGCCGGCCGCGTGGCCGAGCGAGTCGTTCACGACCTTGAAGCGGTCCAGGTCGAGGAAGAGGACCGCCGCCATCGTATCGTTGCGCCGCGCATGATGCAGCGCCATTCCGAGCTGGTTCAGGAACAGCTGGCGGTTGGGCAGCCCGGTGAGGGAGTCGTGATACGCGATGTGCTCGATGCGCTCGGCGGCGTCCATCGTCGCTTGGCGCTCCTCCTCGAGCAGCCAGATCACGAGTCCCATGGCGAGGGCGACGTAAAGTGCGACGTCCACGAGCGCGAGGCTCGACAGGTAGACGATGAAGCGGGCGCGCAACTCGGGGTTGGTCGTGATGACGACGAAGTGCAGCTGCTGGATCGCGAGGCCGAAGAAGGCGAGCATGACGACGCGGCGCCCGATGCCCCGCGCGATGCGAGGGGCGCGCGTGATGACGAGACCACCGACGAGGAACGCAATGCCCGCGGCGACGCGACGCACCGTCACTCGCAGCGTATACAGCAAGTCCGGACGCGTGGCGTCCCAAGCGAAGGCGATCACCAGGAGAGCGCCGATCAGGGTGACGCCGGCGATGACCCAGCGCGTGCGATGCTTGTCGAAGACCCGTCCCGTGGCGAGCTCCGACGTCCCGAGCAGCAGCCAGGCGATCTGGAGGTAGCCGGCGATACCCGCCGCGAGCGCCAGCGTGAAGCGCCCGGGGTGGTTCACCGGCAGCCAGCTGGATAGGACGACTGCCGCGCCGCCCGCGCCAGCGTGCACCGCGAGCGCGAGCCAGCTCCACGTCCAGTGCCTCAGGAAGGGACGCCAGTAGCGCCGCAGCAGCCCGCCGAGGATGATGGCAATGAGGATCGCGACGCCGGATTGCGCGAACAACCCGGCGACGGAGAGAACGGTGGACAGCGCCATCAAGTGGGGTGCGAGACGAGCGGGACGCGTTCGCGTCCGGCACATCGGGTGGGTGGGGCGGCCGCGCGAGCGAGCCTGCCGTGCCTCGAGCGTTGCGGCACGATATGACCTATCCGTAAAGTAGAGGTCACCGGCCTGCGCCGCGAGCCCATACCTTCACGACGACCGATGCCCCTGACACGTCATTCCATCCTCGCCGCGTCGGACGACCAGGTTTCCACGACCGTGGGCGGCGAGGTCGTGATCCTCGGCATGCACGATGGGATGTATTACGGTCTCGATGCCGTGGGTGCCCGTGTGTGGCCGATGCTTCAGTCGCCCTCACGCGTTGCCGACATCGTCGACGCGATCGTGGGTGAGTTCGCGGTCGATGCCGAGACGTGTGAGCGCGACCTGCTCGTGCTGCTCGAGGATCTCGTAGGCCGGGGACTTGCACGAGAAGTACCGCTGGCGGAGCTCGGTCGTCCATAGGACAGCGGATTGACTTGCCGATGGCACGTTCAATATTCCGGCAGCGCGTCCGAACACCCCTCGAATCCACCGCAGTCATGACAGACAAGCGAGCTTCAGCACCCCGGCTTCCCTACACGCCGCCTAGGCTCACGACGTTCGGCAGCCTCACGCAGATGACCCAGCTCGTCGGCAACATGGGCCTGCGTGACGGTGGTCCCAAGAGCGATATGAGGACCGGTTGAGGAGTTTTCCGCGACGGTAGCAACGTGCAGCGGATTCATGGCCTGAACGTCCGCTGCGCCCTGCGATTGCCGGGTCTCACCACCGGCAGCGCCGAGACCCCGGACGTGGAGATCACGATCTCCCCCTCGGTCGCTGCGCCCGCGCTGCCCACTACATCACTTTATCGCTCCGCCGCAGGCAGCGCCGGCGATCCATGGGTGCACATCGTGCGCGACGATCGCGGCACGGTCTGCTTTCGGTACAGCGATGGCTCGAGTGCAAACGTGGAGTGGCAGGAGTCGCCCGTCCGTATCGACGCCTCGATTGGACCAGGCCAGACGCTCGACGACCTCTGCGCCTACCTCTATGGGCCCGTGCTCGGCTTCGTGCTCCGCGCGCGCGGCGTGCTCGCGCTCCACGCGAGTTGCGTGGAGGTCGATGGCGGCGCGGTGTTGTTTGCCGGGGAGTCGGGCACCGGCAAGTCCACCACCGCGGCGTTCTTCGCGCAGCACGGGCACGTCGTGCTCTCGGACGACCTCACCGCGCTCCGTCAGGAACCCGCTGGCTTCAGCGCGTCGCCCGCATTCGATCACGTTCGGCTGTGGCGAGCGAGCGAGGAGATTCTCTTCGGTCACCCGGATACGCTCGCGCCAATTACACCGACGTGGGGCAAGCTGCGCTTCCCGCTCACGGGCCGTTCGTTCGCATCGACGGCGCATCCCGTGCGCGCGATCTTCATCCTCGATGATCCCGGGGCTACGAGCCAGTATCCGGCGATTCGGGCGATGCCGCCCCGAACCGCCCTGCTCGCGCTGGCGACGCTCACCTATGCGAACTACCTGCTCGACGGACCCGCGCGCGCGATGGAGCTGGGCCAGCTCGGCGCCCTTGTGGCTGCGGTGCCGGTCCACTGGCTCGCCGCGCATCTCGAGGGCGCGCATCTCAGCACCCTGCGCGATCGCGTGCTCACGCACCTCGCGGACTCGCCGGTGACGGTCCCGAGATGATTTATACGCTGGCGGACTACGCGGTGATGCTAACCGAGGACGTCCGCGCCACGGCGTATGCGAACGCGCTCCGCGCAGTGGTGACGCCCGGGTGCGTGGTCGCGGACATCGGCGCGGGACCGGGCGCACTCGGCGTGTACGCCGCGCTGCTGGGCGCCCGCCGTGTCTACCTCGTGGAGCCCGACTCGGCAGTGGCAGCCGCGGTGGCCCTGGCCGAGGAGAACGGCGTGCGCGATCGCATCGAGATCATACGGGGGAGCTCAACGGAGATCACACTCCCCGAGCGCGCCGACGTGATCGTGAGCGACCTTCGTGGCGTGCTACCGCTGTTCATGGACCACCTGCGCGTGTCGGCCGACATGCTAACGCGGCACCTCGCGCCGAACGGCGTGTGCATTCCGTTGCGCGACACGCTGCACGCCTGCCTCGTGGAGGACGCCGAGCTCCATGCGCGCGTGACCGGCATGTGGACGACGATGCACGTCCCGGTACGGCATGCGTCGCTCGACCAGCTCGCCGCAAACGCGTGGAAGCGCACCAATGCGTCGCCCGAGAGCGTGATCGGCGCGCCGGTTCATTGGGCAACGCTCGACTACGGCATGCCGGCGCCGCGACTCGATGGAGTATGGACGACCACCATGGAGCGCGATCGCACCATTCACGGCATCCTGGGCTGGTTCGACGCCGAGCTCACCTCATCGGTGGGCTTCAGCAACTCCCCGCTCGCGCCGCCGGCATTGTATGGGCAAGCGTACTTTCCAATTGCGGCACCAATGGCGCTCATCGTCGGCGACGTGGTGCATTGCCGGCTTCGCGCCACGCTGACCGCGGACGAGTATGCATGGGCATGGTCCGTTCGCGCCGAGCGCGCGGGGGTAACGGTGGGGGAGGCGCGGCAGGCGTCGCTGCTCGGGAGGCCGATCGACCGTACACAGCTCGAACGCCGTCGGGGCAGCCACGTGCCTCGTCTTTCGACCAACGGCGAGATCGCACGCGACCTGCTGGTGGCCGCGGACGGAACGCGCGACCTCGCGTCGCTCGCCGAGATGATTCACGAGCGGTACCCGGCACGTTTTCCGTCGGCGCTCGAGGCGCTCGCCTTCGTGTCGCAGCACGAGCCCCTCTGGTCGTGACGGAAGCGTCCGCGTCGCGGACGGTGGCATGGGCGCTCTGCGTCGCCACTGCGCGTCACGCGGCGGGTCTCGTCGACGTTGCGGAGGTCGAGCGCGCCGCTGGCGACGTCGATGACTGGACGGCGGCGATTGCGATGGCGTCTGCGCAGGGGCTGCTCCCCTGGCTCGCCCGCGCGTTGCCGAATGCGCATGGGGCCGTGCGGGGGGCTGCGGCCGAGGAGGTAGCACGTGCGCTGAGCCTGATGCGTCACCTGGCAAGGATCACCGGTGCACTGCGGGACGCAGGGATTGCCGCGCTTCCGTACAAGGGGCCGCTGCTCTCGCTCCAGCTCTATGGGGACTTGGCGCTGCGGCAGTCAACGGATCTCGACCTCGTGGTCTCGAAGCCTGACTACGAGCGTGCGCGCGCCGTGCTGATTTCTCTTGGGCTCCCGCCGCGGCAGGGGCACAGCGTGCGCCGCGAGCGCGCGCTGTTCGGCTGGCTCGGGCATGCGTCGTTCGGTCGCGACGACCCGTTCGTCGAGCTGCATTGGCGCTTTGCGCAGAGCGCATTTCCCTTCGCGCTCACGCCGACGGAGGCGATGGCCCGTGCGACCACGGCGACTGTCGCCGGTGCGTCACAGTCGATGTTGGCGCGCGACGACCTGCTCGTGACATTGAGCATGCATGGCGTTCGGCACCTGTACGAGCGGCTGGAGTGGCTCGCAGGCGTCGCGCGGCTCGTGCAGGAGACGCGGCGCAGCGACATCGACGCCGTGATTGCGCGTGCGGGGGTGCTGCACGCGCGGCGACTCCTGCTCACGAGTGTGGCCATCGCCATGCGGGTGCTGGAGATGCGGGGGCACGAGCGGTGGCAGGCGGCGCTCGACGGAGATGGGGATGCGGTTGCGTTGGCCACGACGATCGCCGAGTCGCTCGTGGCTCGGGCGGTCGCCGACGCGGTGTTGCTCGAGGGGCCAGCGCTTCAGGCATTGTACGCGCGGCTCATGGACTCGCCGGGCGATCGCGTTCGCCTGCTCATGCGCGGGGCGCTGCTGCCGACGGAGCGTGAGTGGCAGTCGGTGCGCCTGCCGGACGCACTCGCGGGACTCTATTACATCATCAGACCCGTGCGGCTTGGAGTCGCGAGCCTGTTGCGTCTCGTGCGGTAAGGAAACCCA
>JBKJMP010000506.1:0-4053 GCA_046596395.1 Gemmatimonadaceae bacterium | reverse complement strand
CTGGTGCACCGGCAGCAGCTCCAGCGCGGTCACCCCGAGCCCGGTGAAGTACTCGAGCATGGCATCGCTGCACAGGCCGAGGTACGTGCCGCGCAGCTCGGGTGGCACATCGGGATGGCGCATCGTCATCCCCTTCACGTGGCACTCGTAGATGATCGTCCGGTTGTACGGCACGTGCAGCGGGCGGTCATCCCCCCAGGTGAAGGCCGAGTCGATCACGACCGACTTGGGGACCCCGCCAGCGGAGTTGTCGGGATCGGGCTCCAGGTCGGCCCGCTCGCTCCCCACGTTGTACGCGAAGAGGTCGTTGCTCCACTTGATCGCGCCCGTGATGGCCTTGGCGTACGGGTCGATCAGCAGCTTCGCGGGGTTGAAGCGGTGCCCATGCTCGGGCGCGTACGGCCCGTGCACACGGAAGCCGTAGAGCTGGCCGGGCCTGATGTCCGGCAGGTAGCAGTGCCACACCTGGTCGGTGCGCTCGGTGAGGCGAATCGTGGAGGATTCCATCGCGTCGCCCTCGTCGTTGAACAGGCAGAGGTCCACGACGAGGGCGACGCGATGGAGTCCTCGTCGTTGAACAGGCAGAGGTCCACGCCCGTCGCATGCTCCGTGAAGAGCGCGATGTTCACGCCGATGCCGTCCCATGTCGCACCGAGTGGATACGGGCGTCCCGGCCAGACGCGCAGCGTCATGACTCCAGCTCGCGCAGATACACCGCCGCACTCCATGCCGGCAACTGTACGGTGCGCAGCCCCTCGCTCGCACGCTCCAGCAGGCGCTTGGGTCCGTCGGAGGGCGAGCGCATCGGCGGGATCTCGTACACGAGCCGGCCCGCGCCACCATACCCCTCGGCATCGGTGGACAGCCGCAGCTTCCACGCGCCTTCCGCGTCGGCGCGCACCGGTACCCGCATCGGATGGTCGGTCAGGTTGAAGGCGGCGAAGATCGCGCGGCGCGGCGCAGCCGAGCCGTAATGATCGTAGAGCAACGGGTTTTCCCTGAGCATCGTCATCCAGTCGGTGGTGCCCTGCACGAGCGCGTCGCTGCCCCCCGCACGCAACATGGGCTCCTCGCGCCGCAGGGCGAGCAGGTCGCGGTAGAGCGCACGTAAGCGAGCGCCGGCTTCACTGCCACGCTTGTCCCAATCGAGCCGGCAGCGAGCGAACGTCTCCTCGGCCTGCGGATCCACCTGCGCTTCCGTGCGGCCGATGTCCTCGAACTCGCGCTTTCGCCCCGCGCGGACCGCCTCGACGAGCTCGGGGTCGCCGTGCTCGATAAAATAAAGGAAGGGTGCCGTCTCGCCATACTCCTCGCCCATGAACAACAGCGGGATGTAGGGGGAGAGTAGCAGGAGCGCCGCGGCGAGCCGTTGCTTCTCCGGCCCCACGAGTGACGCGAGCCGCTCGCCATTCGGACGGTTGCCCACCTGGTCGTGGTTCTGCACGGCCACCACGAACCGCTGGCGCGGCACCCCGGCGGACGACCGCCCGTGCACGCGGTCGCGGTTCGGGGAATATCGCCGCGCGTAGAAGAACGGTTCCGTGAAGACGTCCGTGATCGAGGCAACGCCCTTGAAGTCCTGATAGTAGCCGCTGGCCTCACCGGTCAGGTGCGCGTGGATCGTATGGTGGACGTCGTCTGCCCACTGTGCGTCGATGCCGAACCCGCCCGCATCGGGTGCACGCAACAGCCGCGGATCATTCAAGTCACTCTCGGCCATGAGTTGTACCTTGCGACCGAGTTGGCGCCCGAGCTCGTGCACCTCGTCCGAGAGCTGCTCGAGAAAGGCGAGCGCGCCGAAGTCGAAGATGCCGTGCACGGCATCGAGGCGGAGCGCGTCTATGTGATACTCACTAATCCAGTACAGAGCATTGTCGTGCGCCCACCGGCGAACGCCGTCGCTTCCCTTGCCGTCGTAGTTCACGGCGCGCCCCCACGGCGTCTGGTAGGCGTCCGTGAAGTAGGGGCCGAACCGGTCGAGGTAGTTTCCCTCGGGGCCGAGGTGGTTGTAGACGACGTCGAGTACCACGGCGATCCCGTGGATGTGCGCCGCTTCGACGAGCTGCTTGAATCCGTCCGGCCCGCCGTACGACGCCTGCGGCGCATAGATGTGCACGCCGTCGTACCCCCAGTTGCGTCGCCCGGGAAAGGAGCCGATCGGCAACAATTCGATTGCCGTCACGCCGAGCTCCACGAGGTCGCGCAGCCGTGCGGCCGCCGCAGCGAAGGTGCCTTCCGGGGTGAACGTGCCCACGTGCAGCTCGTAGATCGCGTAGTTCGCCAGCGGTGGGCCCGACCACGCGTCATCCGTCCAGGCGAATGCGTCGGGATCGACGACCGCAGATAGCCCGTGAACCCCGCCAGGTTGCGAGCGGCTCACGGGATCGGGAGTGAGCTCGCCGCCATCGATCCGATACCCGTAGCGATCGCCTGCCCGCACACCCTCCACGTGCGCCTCCCACACGCCGCGGTGCGCCTCAGCGAGCGCGTGATCACCCGCTGCAACGCCCGTGGCCACGTGGACGCTCACCGCCGTTGCGATCGGTGCCCACACGGTGAACGTCACCCCCGTGACCGTTACGGTCGCGCCTCGATGCAGCCGCCACGGAACGCTCTCCGCCGCGACGTCTCCCTCCTCTAGCGCGTTCCAGTGCGATGGATACGTCACGCACCAACCTCGCTCACGGCACCGAGCTGACCCGGTCCCCCCGGTGGTATCAGCCGGAACCAGTAGAACTCGCGCCCGGTCAAGGTCAGCAGGTATGGTCGCAAGCTCACGGCAGGAAAGGCCTGGCCACTCCACAGCTCTATCGGCGACCAGCCGTTGAACTCGGCAAGATCGAGCTCCACATACTGCGCATGCCGGGCGAGGTTGTTCACGCAGAGGATCACTTCGTCACCGAAACGGCGGAGAAAGGCGAGCACCCGCAGGTTCTCTGGGGCGAGGGGCTCGAACGTTCCTCGCCCGAAAGCATGGTAGCGGCGGCGCAGCCGCACGATGGCCTTCACCCATTGGAGCAGCGACGTCTGGGTCCTGGCCTGCGCCTCGACATTGATCGTGTGATATCCATAGGGCGCGTCCACGATCACCGGAAAGTAGAGCGCCGCGGACTCCGCGCGCGAGAAGCCCGCGTTCCGGTCCCCCGACCACTGCATCGGCGTGCGCACGCCGTTGCGGTCGCCCAGGTAGACGTTGTCGCCCATGCCGATCTCGTCGCCGTAGTAGAGCACGGGCGACCCGGGCAGCGACATCAGGAGCGCGTGCATCAACTCGATCTCGTCGCGCCCGTTGTCCATCAGTGGTGCGAGCCGGCGGCGGATGCCCACGTTGATGCGCATGCGCGCTTCCTTCGCGTAGTGGCCATACATGAACGCGCGCTCGTCCTCGGTGACCATCTCGAGCGTGAGCTCATCGTGGTTGCGGAGGAAGATCGCCCACTGGCACTCGGACGGAATGGCGGGCGTGCGCGCCATGATGTCCACGATTGGTGTGCGGTCCTCCTGGGCCACCGCCATGTACATGCGCGGCATCACGGGGAAGTGGAATGCCATGTGGCATTCGTCGCCCTCCCCGAAGAACGACCGCACCTCCTCCGGCGACTGGTTCGCCTCGGCCAGGAAGACCCGGTCCTGGAATTCCGCATCCAGCGCGGCGCGCAGCTTCTTGAGCACCACGTGCGTTTCCGGCAGTGTTTCGCAGTTCGTGCCGTCCCGCTCGACGAGGTACGGAATGGCGTCGAGGCGCATGCCGTCCACGCCGAGGCGGAGCCAGAAGCGCATGACGTCGATCACGGCGTCGAGGACGGCCGGGTTGTCGAAGTTCAGGTCGGGCTGGTGACTGAAGAAGCGGTGCCAGTAGAACTGCTGCGCGACCGGATCCCACGCCCAGTTCGACGTCTCGACGTCGGGGAAGATGAGGCGGACCTGCGAGTAGCGGTTGGGATCGTCGCCCCAGACATAGAAGTCGCGCTCGGGCGAGCCCTTGGGCGCATGGCGGGCGCGCTGGAACCACGGATGCTGGTCCGAGGTGTGGTTGATGACGAGCTCCGTGAT
>JBKJMP010000382.1:0-12249 GCA_046596395.1 Gemmatimonadaceae bacterium | reverse complement strand
CTGGTGCAGAAGTACCTGGGCTCGGTGGTGCCGTATTCCGACAACTTCTTCGCGGCGCTGAATTCCGCGGTGTTCTCCGAGGGCTCGTTCGTGTACGTGCCGAAGGGAGTCCGCTGCCCGATGGAGCTCTCGACGTATTTCCGCATCAATGCGGAAGGGACGGGCCAGTTCGAGCGGACGCTGATCATCGCGGACGAGGGCTCGTACGTCTCGTACCTCGAGGGGTGCACGGCGCCCAAGCGGTCCACGACCCAGCTCCATGCGGCGGTCGTCGAGCTCGTTGCGCTGAAGGACGCGACGATCAAGTGCTCGACCGTGCAGAACTGGTATGCCGGCGACAAGGAAGGAAAGGGGGGCATCTACAACTTCGTGACGAAGCGCGGCAAGTGCCTCGGCAACAACTCGAAAATCTCGTGGACGCAGGTCGAGACAGGTTCCGCGATCACGTGGAAGTATCCCAGCGTCATCCTCCAGGGCGACAACTCGACTGGGGAGTTCTACAGCGTGGCCGTGGTGAACAACCGCCAGCAGGCGGACACGGGCACGAAGATGATCCATATCGGGCGCAACACGAAGTCGAATATCGTGAGCAAGGGCATCTCGGCGGGGCGCGGCCAGAACAGCTACCGCGGTCGTGTGCAGGTGCTGCCGAAAGCGGAGAACGCGCGCAACTACACGCAGTGCGATTCGATGCTCGTCGGGAACGAATGCGGCGCTCACACCTTTCCCTATATCGAGGTGGGCAACAACAGCGCGCAGGTGGAGCACGAGGCTTCGACGAGCAAGATCGGCGAGGACCAGATTTTCTACTGCAAGCAGCGCGGGTTGAGTGCGGAGCAGGCCGTGAGCATGATCGTGAGTGGGTTCTGCAAGGAAGTGTTCAAGGAGCTGCCGATGGAGTTCGCGCTGGAAGCGCAGCAGCTGCTTGGTATCACGTTGGAAGGATCTGTCGGGTAATTCACCAATTCACCGTTCAAGTGGTTCATGCTAGAGATCAAGGGCCTCCGGGCCACTGTAGGCGATAAGGAGATCCTGCGCGGCATCGACCTCACGGTGTTGCCGGGGCAGGTGCACGCGGTCATGGGTCCGAATGGCTCGGGCAAGAGCACGCTGGCGCAGGTGCTCGCCGGGCATCCGGCGTACGAGGTGACGGCCGGCACGGTGACGTACGAGGGTCACGACCTGTTCGCCATGGATCCCGAGGTGCGCGCGCAGTCGGGGATCTTCCTCGCCTTCCAGTATCCCGTCGAGATCCCGGGCGTGAGCAACGCCTATTTCCTCCGCGCGGCGTACAACGAGATGCGGAAGGCGCGTGGCGAGGACGAGATCGATCCGCTCAGCTTCGCGGACCTCATGGACGAGAAGATGAAGCTCGTCGACATGGACGAGGCGATGCTGACCCGCTCGGTCAATACGGGGTTCTCGGGCGGCGAGAAGAAGCGCAACGAGATCCTCCAGATGGCGGTGCTCGAGCCGAAGCTCGCGATCCTCGACGAGACCGACTCGGGGCTCGACATCGACGCGCTGCGCATCGTGGCCGGCGGGGTGAACGCGCTGCGCAAGCCCACGAATGCGACGATCGTGGTCACGCACTATCAGCGGCTGCTCAACTACATCGTGCCGGATTTCGTGCACGTGCTGGCGGGAGGCCGCATCGTCCGCTCGGGCGGCGCGGAGCTCGCACTCGAGCTCGAGGCCAAGGGATACGATTGGCTGATGGAGGAGGCAGTCGCGTGATCGAGCCCTACCTCCAGGGCTTCGAGACCTTCTCGGCGAACGGCGGCGCGGCAGCGCCACAGTCGATCCGCGCGCTTCGGTTGGCCGCCATTACTCGCTTCGAGGCGCTCGGTTTTCCGACGACGCGCAACGAGGATTGGCACTTCACGTCGGTGGCGGGCATCGCGGAGGGCCGCTTCGCACCGATCGCCCAGCGCGCCGGCACCGTGGCTGCGGACCATATCGCGCCGTTCGTGTTCTCGCGAGAGTGGCACACACTCGTGTTCGTGAACGGGCGCTTCGACGCGCGGCTGTCCGGCGGTGCCGCGCTGCCGGACGGAGTGCGCGTCCTGTCAATTGCCCGTGCCTACGATGAGCTACCGGCGCTCGTCGAGCAGCATCTCGGACGAATCGCGTCGTTCGACGCGCATTCGTTCACCGCGCTGAACACCGCGTTCATCAACGACGGTGCCGTGGTGCACGTGGGCGCGAATGTCGAGCTCGCGAGCCCGATTCAACTGCTGTTCGTGAGCGACACCGGTGCCTCACAAGGTGCGGCGCAGCCGAGAAACCTCATCGTGATGGACCGTCACTCCAAGGCGACGGTGATCGAGAGCTACGCCGGCCTGCCGGGCGCGGATGCGTACTTCACGAATGCGGTGACCGAGGCGTCGATCGGTGAGGGTGCAACGCTCACGCACCTTCGGCTTCAGCGGGAGTCGAAGAATGCCTATCACGTGGCTACGCTCGACGCCCGCCAGGCACGCGATAGTCACCTCTTCTCGTTCAGCTTCGCGATCGGCGCGGAGCTCTCGCGGTCGAACGTGTACACGGAGTTGCGCGGCGAAGGGTGCGGCGCCACGCTGAATGGGCTCTACCTCGGCGACGGCAGCCAGCACCTGGACCACCAGACGCGCATCGAGCACGTCGAGCCGAACTGCTACAGCCGCGAGCTGTACAAGGGCATCCCCGACGGCGCCTCGCATGGCGTGTTCAACGGCAAGGTCTACGTGCACCCGGAGGCGCAGAAGACCGACGGCAAGCAGACGAACAACACCCTGCTGCTGTCCGAGCGCGCGCGGATCGACACCAAGCCGCAGCTCGAGATCTTTGCCGACGACGTGAAGTGCACGCACGGCGCAACCGTCGGGCGCCTGGACGAGACGTCGCTGTTCTACATGAAAAGCCGCGGCATCAATGCGCGCACCGCGCGCGAGCTGCTCACCTACGCCTTTGCGGCCGACGTCCTCGAGACGATCGAGCTCGCCGAGGTGCGCGAGGGGCTCGAGTCGGCCACCCTGCGACGCTACACCCACGGTGGCTGACCTCCAGGAGCTGTACCAGTCGATCATCCTCGACCACAATCGCCGGCCGAAGAACTACGGGCCGCTCGAGGGAGCGTCGTGCAGTGCCGAGGGGCGCAATCCCCTCTGTGGGGACGAGGTGAAGGTCGAGCTGCGCGTCGAGAACGACGCCATCGAGGCGGTTGGATTCACGGCGTCGGGGTGTGCGGTATCGCGCGCGTCGGCCTCGATCATGACGCAAGCCGTGAAGGGCAAGTCCCGGGCGGACGTGGACCGGCTCTTCACGCAGTTCCACGAGCTCGTGACCGGGACGCTCAAGCCTGATGAGCGGCAGGCGCGCGCGCTCGGCGAGATGGCCGCGTTCAGCGGCGTGTCGAAGTTTCCGGTTCGCGTGAAGTGCGCGAGTATGCCGTGGCATACGCTCCAGGCTGCCCTTCGCGGGGACAGCACGCCGGCGTGAGCGAGTATGAGGACGTCGCCGCTGTCGCAGAGGTGACCGACGGGTCGCTCGTCGAGGCAACGCTGTGCGACGGGACGCCGGTGTGCATCTTCAACCATGAAGGCACGCTCGGCGCGGTGAGCAACCTGTGCACCCACTCCGAGTTCCTGATCTCCGACGGGATCCTGCACAACGACGGCACGCTCGAGTGCGTGTGGCATGGCGCTCGGTTCGATTGCCGGTCCGGTTCAGTGCTGCGCGGGCCGGCGACTGACCCGCTGCCGGTGCGGTCCGTTCGGGTGGAGAATGGCCGGGTGCTCGTTGGCCCACCACTGCGCGCATCCGAGGAGGTGAAGTCATGACGCACACCCGCCGCGACGACTTTCCGCTCCTCGCCGCAGCGCCCGACCTCCACTACCTCGACTCGGCCGCGACGTCGCAGAAGCCGCGCGTCGTGCTCGATGCGATGCGAGACTACTACGAGCGGGACAACGCGAATCCGCACCGCGGCGCGTATGACTTGTCGGCGCGCGCCACCGAGCGATATCACGCCGCACGGGCGCGGATCGCGCGGTTCCTCGGCGTCACGGACTCCGACTGCCTCATCTTTACGCGCGGTACGACCGAGGCACTGAACCTCGTCGCGACGGCGTGGGGGCCGGCGAACGTCGAAGCCGGCGACGAGATCGTCGTCACCGCGCTCGACCATCACGCGAACTTCGTCCCGTGGCAGCAGCTCGCGCTGGCGCGCGGGGCGCGCTTCCTCGTGTGCCCGCTCACGGACGAGCAGCGCGTGGACCTCGATGCGCTGCGTGCGATGATGTCGCCGAGGACGAAGGTCGTGGCGTTCAATCATGTGTCGAATGCCGTCGGAACGGTGAACCCGGTTCGTGAGATCGCGGCGATCGGACGCGCCGTTGGGGCGTTGATCGTATGCGACGGCGCGCAGGCAGCACCGCATCTCCGCGTGGAGTTCGATGGGCTCGACGTGGATTTCTACGCGTTCAGCGGCCACAAGATGTGCGGCCCGATGGGCATCGGCGGGTTGGTTGGCCGGCGGCGGATCCTCGAGGCGATGTCGCCGTACCAGTTCGGCGGCGACATGATCGAGTTCGTGCGAGACGACCACAGCACATGGAACGTGCTGCCGCACAAGTTCGAGGCGGGCACGCCGAACGTGGCGGATGCGGTGGGGCTCGCCGCCGCGTGCGAGTACCTCGACGCGATCGGCATGGACGAGGTGCTCGAGCACGAGCGTTCACTCGTGCGCCTCGCGACGGCGCGCCTCGCCGAGCTCGACGGGGTGCGCGTGTACGGCCCGCCGCCGGCGGAGCGGAGCGGCGTGGTGAGCTTCACGGTGCACGAGATCCACCCGCATGATCTCGCGACGATCCTCGACCAGCAGGGCGTGTGCATTCGCGCCGGTCACCACTGCGCACAGCCGCTGATGCGGCGGCTCGGCGTCTCCGCCACCGCGCGTGCGTCGTTCTACGTCTACAACGATGCGCGGGACGTGGATGCGCTCGTGCTCGCCGTGCGGAAGGCGCAGGAGATGTTCGCGACGCCCTGACTAGCGCGTCGTCGCTGCAGGCAGGGGATCATACGTGTACGTGCGTCGCGCGTCCTCGTCGAACAGGTAGGCCGCGCGCCCCGGAGCCTTCCGCAGCAGTTCGGCATTGTTGGCCTCACCGCGATCGTAGACGACCCAGAGCCGTTCCTTCGCGAGGTCCGGCACGTTGCGCACGAACGACACGTGCGGATTGTGCATCGGACTGTGCCGCACGAAGATGATCGCCTTGGGGTCGCGAAACGTTCCCAGCAACGCGTGGAAGGGAGCGAGATGCCGGCGCGCCTTGACGTGCTCGATGCGCAGGACGCGCAATGCAGCGACGCCAGGAATCGCCAGCACGAGCGCGCCGACCACGAGTGCTCGGCCCAGTCGCGGCGATCGCCACTCGAACGTCGGGTCCCACGGCGCACCGCGCGGACGCGCGATCATCGATGCGGCAAAGGCGAGCCCCGCTGCGCTCAGGTACGCGAACGTCGGCGTGGTCTCGTAATAGTAGAGCGTCCAGTGCGCCGGGGTTGCATAGACGAGATGCGCGAGCACGACGAGAATGCACGTGATGAGGGCGTAAGCGGCCGAACCTCGCAGCGTGAGCAGGCCAAGCAGGGCGAACAGCCCCAGGACGCCACTCGACACGTCCCACACACTGACGAACAGGTAGCGCGCGCGGGCCGCGAGCGTCGCCGGCAAGGCGGACGGAACGTGGCGCACGTGAAGTGGACCATACGCGTTGTTCAGCTGCGCCAGTTCGGGCGTGATCGCGCGCGATGGTGGCGTGGAGTCGTAGCCGAACCCGGGCGCGTCGTGCGGCATGTACATCCGCGTGTACAGCGCCTGTGGCGTCACGCGCCAATCGCCTGTCGTCCGCACACTCCAGAGTGGAATGATCGCCACGACTGCTGAGCCGACCGCCATCGCGATCGCGAGGTCGCGCCACCGCCGCTGCGCGATCACGTGGCGCAGCACCACGACCGCCATCGGCACGAGGTACGCGACCCCGGTGAGGGGACGCGTGATGACCAGCCAGCCCGTGAAGAGCGCCACCGCCGCGATCCAAGCGGAAGCACGGGACTCACGCCACCGCAGCAGCGCATACCACGCCGCGAGCCCAGCCGCCGACGACGTCGTCTGCGAGAAGTACGACGCGCCGTAGTACAACGTCATCGGCGACAGAAGCCAGATCACCCATGCGGTGAACGCCACCGCCCCGCCGCCAACGCGCCGAGCGATCACGTACAGCAACGCGCCTGCCGCGGACTGAAGCAGCAGCGGCATCAGCGGTGCCCAGCCAAGGAGCACGCCGATCGCCATCACCAGTGAGTGGCCGGGAAAGTACTTGGCCGCGAGCGTCGGCTCCACGAGCACGTGCGCCTGTTCCCAGAACGCCGGAATCGGCGGAGACGGAAGTGCCCACAGCCCGCGCGCAAAGATCTGCGCCTGGAGGAGCATCGCCATCTCGTCGTGCACGACAGGGATGGGATCGATCGCGGCCCACGAGTACCAGAGGACCAAGAACGTCGTCGCCGCCACGACGGCCACGATCGCGCGCGAATCGAGGAATCGCGCGAGCCGGCCGGGCGCGCTCGCGTCAACGCGCCCGGACGCGTGAGCGAGCAGCGCCACGACCAGCAGCGCGACTACAGTGATCGTGAACATGGTACGGCTCGCTTACGCGGGCCGGCGCGGTCCGCTTGGGGCCACCCGTCGCGACGGGCGCTGCATGCCCAGCACGCTCAGGAAGAAGCTCGACAGGACAGTCTGGAACCCGATCGCGACCAGCGTCACGCCGGGAATCACGATGCGCATCGTCGCGCTGTAGTTCAGCCCCCCGAAGTCCACTGCCTTCCACTGGAGGATGGAATAGCCGAGCAGCAACGCACCCGCGATGACCAGCACCGTTCCGGCGATCAGCCCCTTCTCGAGATCGATGAGCTTGTACCACCGCTCCATTTTCGGCGTCATCGGCATCAACCCTTCCGCCGTCGCGAACGTCCGCGCCGACACGGCAAAGAGCACCGACTGGAACCCCATGATGAGGAACAGGCTGGCGAAGAGCAGCGTGTGCGCGTCGAAGTGCATCGGACCAATCACGCTCCGCGTGAGCACGAGCCCGTAGCCCACCATGCCGAGCAGCATCAGCGCTATGCCAGGGATGAGAAACAGCCAACGCGGACTGTAGAGGAGGAAGAAGCGAAGCGTTCTCCACCCGTCGCGGAACGTGCGCAGGTGCGGCGCATGCGCGATGCGCCCATCCGGATGCAGCGTGATGGGTATCTCGGCGATCTTCGCGTCGTAGAGGCTCGACTTGATGAGCATCTCCGTCGCGAACTCCATTCCCGTGCACCGCAGGTCGAGCGAATGATAGAACTCACGCCGGAACGCTCGCATGCCGCAGTAGACGTCGCTCACGGGCACGCCGAACGCGACGTTGGCCATGCGCGTGAACATCGGGTTGCCCCACCAGCGGTGCAGGAACGGCATGGCACCCGGCAGCACCGCGCCGCCACCGCGGGGCAGTCGACATCCCTGCACGATATCGTGCCCTTCCTTCAGGCGCGTGTAGAAATCTCCGATGACGGAGAAGTCGTAGCTGTCGTCGGCGTCGCCCATGAGGACGAACTCACCTCGGGCCGCCGAAATGCCGCCATGCAGTGCGTTTCCATATCCGCGCTCCGCAACGTCGACGACGCGCGCGCCGAGCCGGCGCGCGATCTCCTGCGAGCCATCCGTGCTGCCGTTGTCGGCGACGATGACCTCACCACGGATGCCGAGCTTGTCGATGGACGCGAGCGCCTTCTCGATGCAGGTGCCGAGCGTGTCCTTCTCGTTCAGGCATGGCATCACGACCGACAGGTCGATGCCAGGTCCGGCGCTGGACCGCGCACCGACCACACTGGGCGCGCGCATTTCAGACGTATTGTGAGTCACGCCTAGTGACGCTCCACGCACACCCGTCGCAACTCATGGCGCTGTCCGCGAGCCCGCCTCATGGGGCTCCGTGGCAACGGCTAACCGAACGACGAAATGCAACTGCGCACCCACGACACGGTTGAGGGGCTCCGGATAGAGCCCGAGGCTCGTGACGATGCGCTCAGGATGCAGGCCGATGGTGTCCCAGGCGTCGTGCCACTGGCCCTCGTGCCAGTAGTTGTACGGCAGGCTCACGCCGAACCGCGCATTGCCCACCCAATCCATGAGCCGGAGACGCATCGCCGCCCCGATCCCCTTCACATAGTGGTCCTTGATGAGGACGTGTCCGCTAGCGACCCGATGGGCCTCGCGCTGAAGCACCATCGGATCAGGGGTGTGGTGCAGCACGTCGGAGAAGAGGACGGCGTCGTACGATCGATCGTCGAAGGGGAGCACCGTCCCGTCGAACGGCCGGACAGGGATGTGCGTCCCCCCGCGCACCAGCACGTCCACGCCGTCGATCGTCAGGTCGGGACGCAAGGCCATCAGCTGCGCGGAGAGCTTCCCGTCGCCACACCCAACGTCGAGGATACGCGCGTCGCGCGGGGCGAGCTCGGCAAACCACCCCGCGAGCACGGAGGCGCGACGTCCGAGCACCAGGCGGTCATGGAGCGCCCCGACGGCGCTCGAGGCCATTCCGCTCATGGCGTCAACACAGGTGCACCGCCGTTGCCTTGACACTCGCGATCACCCGCATCCCCGGCGCCAAGGCGAGCTCCTCCGCCGCGCTGCGCGTCACGATCGCGAGCAACGTGGTGCTTCCCGTGTGCAGCGTCACGCGAGCGAGCGGCCCATCGACAGCTACCTCCATCACCTCGCCGTCCAGCACGTTTCGCGCGGACGTGGACGCCGCCCGCTCGCGCGCGATCGTCACGTCCTCGGCGCGAATCACGGCGTGCCCTGCACCGCCGGGATGATCGCCGAGTCCGGTGAGCTCGATGCCGTTGCCGACGAAATGCAGTGTGCCACTCCCATGGACGTTGCCCGAAAACACGTTCTCGGCGCCGAGGAACTCGGCGACGCGCGCGGTCGCCGGCTTGCGGAAGAGTACGTCGGGCGCGCCGACCTGCGCGATGGTTCCGCGCTCCATCACGATCGCGACGTCGCCCAGCGTGCCCGCCTCGACGAAGTCGTGCGTCACGTGCAGCACCGTGGTACCGCGCTCGCGGAGCAGGCGCCGCAGCTCGGCGCGCACCCGCACGCGGCGCGGGGGGTCGAGTGCAGCGAAGGGCTCGTCGAGCAGCAGGATGTCCGGCGCTGGCGCCAGCGCGCGGGCAAGGGCGACGACCTGCCGCTCGCCGCCGCTCAGGGACGACACGGCGCGTCCCGCGAAGACGTCGGCACCGAGACGCCGGGCAATGGCGTCGGCGGCCGCGGAGTCGCGCGTCCCATAGGCGATGTTCTCCGCCACGCTGAGATGCGGGAACAGGTAGCCGTGCTGGTACACGATGCCCACGCGTCGTACGTCTGGCGACACGGAAGTCGCGTCGTCACCTCGGAGTAGCACGCGCCCCTGCGATGCTCGGCGCACGCCGGCAATCGTCTCGAGCAGCGTCGTCTTGCCCGCGCCCGCGGGTCCGAGCACGACCCCCCAGGCTCCACTGGGAATCCTGAACGAAATATCTCTGAGATCGAACGCACCGGCGCGCGCACCGAGCCCCTCGAGCGCGATCACGACGACTGCTCCGGCGGCGCCGAGCGCGCGCGCAACGAGCGCAGCACCACCAGTGGTATCACCGCGAGCAACACCAGCACGGCCGCGACGGGCAGCGCGGCATCGAGACCGTATGCGGTGAATCGGTCGTAGCTGAGCACACTCGCGACCTTTGGGTTGTACGTGAGAATCACGATCGCGCCGAACTCGCTGACCGCTCGCGCCCACATCACGACCGCAGCCGCGAGCAGGCCACGTCCGGCGATCGGGATCGTCACGCGCCGCACCGCGGTCCACTGTGAGTCGCCGAGCGTGCGGGCGACGTCCTCGTAGCGCACGTCGACTCGCGCGATCGCCTCGCGCGCGGCACTGACGTAGAGCGGCGCGGAGACGAAGAGCATCGCCAGGCTGATGCCGAGCGGCGAACCGACGATGCCGAGCCCCACGCGAGCCATCGCTTCGCCAGCGGGACTCGCGCGCCCGAATGCGAGCAGCAGCGCGATGCCCGCGACCGGATGCGGAATGAGCAGCGGGAGGTCCACGAGCGCGCTCACGAAACGTCCCGCCGGCACGCGGTCGCGCGCGAGGAAGTACGCGAGTGGCGTTCCGAGCAGCATCGTGACCACCGTCGCGCCCGTCGCGGTAGCTGCCGTGAGTGCGAGTGCGCGCTGGAGCTCGGGATCTCCCACGAGTTGCGCAATGCCCTCCGCGCCGCCGCGCAGCACGAGCGCCCCGACCGGCAGCGCAAGGAGAACGAGGAGGATGATCGCGCCTGCGCCGGCCCCGATCGTCGCCGCCCGATGCAGCGGCCGTTCCGTCATGGCAACGTGCCCTTCACGTCGCGCGGCACCGACTCCCCAACGAAGACCGGCTCGTCGAGAGCGTCCACGTGCGCGCGCCGCAGAATTGCCTGCCCTTCAGGCCCGAGCAGCAGGCCTGCGAAACGAGCCCCGACCTCGGGATGCGGCGCCGAGCGCGGAACGCTCAGCGCATACAGGATTGGTGCGCCGCGACGCATGACGCTGTCGCGCGGTGTCACAACGCGCACGCTGCCCGTGGCATATCGTGCCGCGTGGCGTCCGTCGCCGAGGTCGATCTCCGCCGGCAAGGCGATCATCCGAAACCGGTTGGCGCGCGCCAGCGATTCATACTCCACGATGTAATCCAGCTCTCCAGCCGCGAGAAGCGCCGCGAGCTCGGCGGCATTTCCCCGCTGCTGCTCGGGCGGCGAGCGCGACGCAAGACGCGCGGCGAGGCCAGCGTCGCGATAGAACGCCTCCGCCAGCTCGAAGACGATGAGCGCGCGATATCCCGCAGGCGCCATCGCGGGATCCGGTCGGCCGACGAGGACATCGCCGTGCATGAGCAGGGTGCGCCAATCTGTGGACTGTGCCTCCGCCGCCCGTCGAGAACGCTCCGTGTACGCGATGACCATGCGATTCCGCGCGAACTGCGCGTACCACGTCGTGGCGCCCGGCACCAGGACCTCGGAGAATACCTCGTGATCGGCAAGAATGATGACGTCGGGGATGCGATGAAGCTCGGTGATGCGTCGCGCCAGCTCGAGGGATCCGCCATGCTCGATCTGCACGACTGCTCGCGTGCGGCGCGCGAAGGAATCCGCTGCCTCACGCACGGGGGCGGCGAGGCTGGCCGCCGCGTAAACCACGAGCGTGTCGCCACCGGAGTGCCCGTCGCCCGCAGCGCACGCGAGCATGCTGGAGGCGAGCAGCAGCACTGACGCCCGTTCGGACCGCCTCATCGCGCGATGCCCGTCCGGGCAGGGAGCGCCCGCTCGTATTCGGACACGCACGCATTCACCGCGAAGCAGAACAACGATCCGCGCAGCTCGTTCCAGAAGATCGTGCGTGAGACGTCGCGACGCAGGACCTTCGAGGCGGCACGCAGTGCCAGGTACACCGGACGATGGCGATGCGGCGCGCTGAACCACACGACCTCGTTGATGCGGCGCACGGCGCCGAGCAGCCGCAGCTTCCAGCCGGGAAGAACCCGCTCGGATCGGAGGAACAAGAAGAAGCGGCGGCGCAACGCCTGGCCCTGCGGCCACTGCGGTACCGTGAACTCCACGACCGAGCCCACCTTCACCTGGCCGAATGCCTCGCGCGGCACTCCCGCCTCCTCCGCGAGGCGACGCGGCAACGGGCGATCGTAGCTCGTGTGCAACCGCCACGGGTCCATCGCCGCGCTCTCGGTGATGGCGAGCAACTGTTCGCGCCGACGCGCACCGATGTAGGGAATCGCGACCTGCACGTACCCGGCGCGCAGCCGCACTTCCGTGAGTCCGTGCCCACCGATGTCGATTCGCCGGAGCTCGTCGCTCAGGTACGCCTGATGGTCGTCGTACCATGCCGACTGCGTATACCACATCTCGCCCAGCGTGCCGGTGAGCAGCAGCGCCGGCGATTCGATGCCCTCCGCCATCGCCTTCATGTTCGCATCCTGGCACTCGCTGATCGACGCGTGGAAGTAGACCTCGTCGTCGAACTCGCGGGCGAACGCGCGGCGCTCGACCTCGATCACCGGCCCGATGCCGAGTGCCCTCGCGATCTCCGTCCCGTTGTCGTCCACCTCGAGCTCG
>JBKJMP010000166.1:0-4626 GCA_046596395.1 Gemmatimonadaceae bacterium | reverse complement strand
GTCACGGCGCCCATGATGAACGCTGGGCCGTTCCGGAAGTACACCTCGGCGCCCGCCTCTGTCGTGAACGGATCGACGATGTAATTGCCGACGAACGGATTGTAGATCGCCTGACCGGCATCGGACCGCCGGAAGTGCGAGTCGCCGAAGTTGTTCTCGAACATGCCGACCTTCACGGTGGTGTACTTCATCAGGGTATTCAGCGGCTTGATGTCGAGGGGCGACGCATCGATCTGGAGGTAGCCGCCCTTGACGTAGAACTGCTCATGGCCGCGCGCCGCGAGGTAGTTCTCGAGCGACACGACGATTCCGTCAGCGAGCTGCGCGTTGATGATCAGGTTCGCGCTCGCGAGCGGCAGGCCCGCGCCGATGGAGATGAGCTTGTTCTGGTCCTTACCCCCGACCATGCGCGGCGCGGCGGTGTTGGATTGGTTCAACGACTGAAAGCTCTGCGCGAAGGCCGCGCCAATGTCAAGCGAGGGCCCGTTGAACAACCCCCTCCCTGGCTTTGGGGCCTCGAACATGTTGACGCCGCGCTGGTCATACGGACGCGTGGCCGGAACGTTCCTGGCGAAATACTTCGAGATGGGTGCCGCTCCATTGCCCGACGTATCCTTCGCGTCCGCGCGGCTGGTGCCGCTGGCCGCACCGGCCTTGGCGCGGTCCCCGTTGCCCTGCGCCGAGAGGGATGACGCCATCAGGACGAAGCCTGAAAGCGTGGCGAATGTCGTGATGCGGATCATGGTGCCTCCGGTGTTGGTATGGCTATGAAAAGACGTGATCTCCGCTTCGCGCACTTGGTCGCGCCGTGACACGTGAGAGCAACCTACGTCCGCCAGGCGAGGCGTCATGTCAGGCGAAGTATCGAAGTTGTGTCCGTCGAAAACCTGACGTCGCCACAGCGCCATTCCGACGGATCGCACACCAAGCACACACCCGACCCGTTCGTGCACACGCAGGTTGCGGGTAGCGACCGGAAGGGCGACATGGTGGTTCACGTTAGACCACTTCGATCGGAGCGCGCCGTCGGGGTTCAGCGCCGTGCAACCGGGAAAACTCCGGACACGGTCATCCCGAGCTCGGTACGAGTGCACCCGCCCCAGGAACAGCTTCAACGTTCGCGGTATCCGTCGCGACGAGCGCTCGCTGCCGCCAAAGTGAGTACACGGCAGGAATCACGACCAGGGTGAGCACCGTGGACGTCAGCATGCCACCCACCATGGGCACGGCGATGCGCTTCATCACACTCGCGCCCGCACCGGTGCTCCAGAGGATCGGAAGCAGCCCGATCATAGTCGATGCCACGGTCATGATCTTTGGACGCACCCGCTCCACCGCGCCCTCCATCACGCCATCGTACAGATCCGTGATGGTCCGCATGGTGCCCGCCGCTGTTCGCTCCGTCCAGACGCGGTCGAGGTACACGAGCATCACGACGCCCGTCTCGGCCGCCACGCCGGCCAGCGCAAGGAACCCGATCGTGACCGCCACGGACCAGTTGTAGTCGAGCGCCCACAACATCCAGATCCCACCGATGAGCGTGAACGGAATCGAGAGCATCACGATCAGCGTCTCGCTCACGTTGCGGAAGTTGAAGAAGAGCAGCAGGAAGACGAGCGCGAGCGTCGCCGGCACCACGATCTGCATCTTCGCCTTCGCGCGCTCCATGTACTCGAACTCGCCGCTCCACACGATGGTGTAGCCGGCCGGCAGCACGAGGTTCTGTGCCACGACGCGCTGTGCCTCCGCGACGTAGGTCCCCACGTCACGCTCGCCGGGATCGACGTACACCCACGCCGTGGGCTGCGCGTCTTCCGTGCGCACGACCATCGGTCCGGCCACCTCGCGGATCGTCGCGAGCTGGCCAAGCGGCACCTGCGCGATTCGAGATCCGGCGCCAGTGCTCGACGCGGTCGCCATCGCACCCATCCCACCGGCCGGCGCCACCCCGCCTGCGTCATGACCCACGGGCACGAGCACCGACGCGAGTTTTTCCGGTGTGTCGCGGAGTTCCTGCGGATAGCGGACGCGGACGCCGTACCGCTCGCGGCCCTCCACCGTCTGCGTGATGGTCATGCCACCGATGGCCGTCGCGATGACCGTCTGGATGTCGCCAACGTTGAGGCCGTGGCGCGCGGCCGCGACACGATCGATGTCGATGTCGAGGTAATAGCCACTCACCGCACGCTCGGCGAACACGGACCGCGTGCCAGCGACCATCTGGAGATGCGTTTCGAGCTCCTTGCCCAGTCGCTCGAGCACCGCGAGGTCGGGGCCGAACAGCTTCACGCCAACCGGCGTGCGAATACCCGTCGCGAGCATGTCGATGCGGCCCTTGATCGGCATCGTCCACGCATTGCTCACACCGGGCATGCGAACCGCCGAGTCCATCGCGGCGACGAGGGCCTCGTACGTCATGTCCTTCCGCCACTCGGACTGCGGCTTGAGCGAGATGGTCGTCTCGGTCATGTCCAGGCCGGCCGGATCGGTGGCGGTGTTCGCGCGCCCAGCCTTTCCCCATACGCTCGCGACTTCCGGGAACGCCTTGAGAATGCTGTCCTGCTGGCGCAACACCTCGCGGGCACGGGCGATACTGATGCCCGGGAGCGTGGTGGGCATGAAGAGAATCGTTCCCTCCTCCAGCGGCGGCATGAACTCGCTGCCCACTTGCTGGAAGGGAATCCACGTAACGATGAGAGCAACGGCGGATGCGGTGATGACCGACCAGCGATGCTGCAATACCCAGCCGAGCACCGGGCGGTAGCCACGGATCATCGCGCGACTCAGGGGGTTCCGGTCCTCCCGCTTGATCTTGCCCCTGATGAACAGTCCCATGAGCACCGGCACGAGCGTGATGCTCAGCAGGCTGGCGGCCGCCATCGCGAACGTCTTGGTGAGCGCGAGTGGCTTGAAGAGTCGCCCCTCCTGCCCCTCGAGCGTGAACACGGGGATAAACGAGACGGTGATGATCAGCAGTGAGTAGAACAGCGACGGCCCCACTTCCTTCGCCGAGGCGAGCACCACGTCCCAGCGCTCGCGCGACGTGAGCGTCCCCGTGTCGAACGACTTCTCCCCCGGTGGCGCCCGGCGCTCGAGATGCTTGTGCATGTTCTCGACGGAGACGATGGCAGCATCGATCAATTCGCCAATGGCGATGGCGATGCCGCCGAGGGACATGATGTCGGCGCCGATGCCGAAGGTGCGGAGGCCAATGAAGGCGATGAGCACGCTCAACGGGAGGGTGATCACCGCAACGAGCGCGGAACGAACGTGCAGGAGAAAGACCACGCAGATCAGGGCGACGATGAGGATCTCCTCGATCAGCGTCGTGCGGAGCGTGCCGATGGCGCGATCGATGAGCGCACTGCGGTCGTAGACCGGGCGGACGACCACGCCCGCCGGAAGGGTGCGTTGCACCGCGGCGAGCTTGGCTTTCACGCTGTCGATGGTGGCGCGCGCGTTCTCGCCGAAGCGCATGACGACGATCCCACCGACCGCGTCGCCGCGCCCATCCAGGTCGGTGACGCCGCGACGACCGGCCGGCCCGATCGCGACGCGACCGAGCTGCGCGACGCGGATCGGCGTCCCGCCCGCCGTGGTGCTGACGACCACGTTCTCGATGTCGGCGATACCGCGGAGATACCCGAGGCCCCGGACCATCACCTCGCGCTCGGACAGCTCGATCGTCATCGCGCCGACGTCGTTGTTCGCCGCCTGGATCGCGCTCATCACGCGCGTCACCGGGATGCCATACGCCAGCAGCTTGGCGGGGTCGATGTCCACCTGGTACTGCTTCTCGAACCCGCCCACGCTCGCCACTTCGCTCACGCCGTTGACCGCGGTCAGCGCATAGCGCAGGTACCAGTCCTGCACGCCGCGCAGCTCGGCAAGGTTGAGTCGTCCGGTCGTGTCTTCCAGCGCGTACTGGTACACCCAGCCGAGTCCCGTCGCGTCGGGTCCGAGGGTCGGTGACACCGTCGCGGGGAGCCTGGACTTGAGGCCGCTCATGGATTCGAGCACGCGCGAGCGAGCCCAGTACAGGTCCGTGCCATCGTCGAAGATGATGTAGACGAACGAGACGCCGAAGAACGAGTAGCCCCGCACCGTTCGGGCGCCTGGGACCTTGAGCATTTCTGCGGCGATCGGGTAGGTGACCTGATCCTCGACGATCCGCGGGGCCTGCTCGTTGTAGTCGGCCTGTACGATGACCTGCACGTCCGATAAATCCGGAAGCGCCTCGACTGGCGTCTGCTTCACGGCATAGATGCCACCGAGCGACAACGCCGCGACAACAATCAGGACGATCAGCCTGCTGCGGACCGCCCACTCGATGATGCGCTCGAGCATGGGGTTACTCCTTCTGTGCCGGGAGCGGTTTGGGCGGAGTGGTCACCTGCATCCCTGGCATGTCACCCATACCGCCGAGCGCAGTTCCGAGATTCGATTCTGCATCGACGAGGAATGTCGCGGACGCAACCACCGTCTCACCCGCTGTGAGACCGCGGAGAATCTCCATGCGGTCCGCACTCGTCGCGCCAACCGTGACTTCACGCGGCGCGAGATTCCCGCCCGACTCGCGCACGAACACCATGTGCCGCTCCCCCGTGGAGAGCACTGCGCCGCGTG
>JBKJMP010000373.1:0-3375 GCA_046596395.1 Gemmatimonadaceae bacterium | reverse complement strand
ACCTCGGGCTCGAGGCCCAAGCCAAGCTGCTGCGCGCGATCGAAGGGGGAGAGATCGAGCGCGTCGGCCGGTTCGAGCTGGCGCACACGGGGACGCTTTTTCTCGACGAGGTCGGCGACCTCGGGCTCGAGGCCCAAGCCAAGCTGCTGCGCGCGATCGAAGGGGGAGAGATCGAGCGCGTCGGTGGCGCAAAGCCGATCCGCGTGGACGTGCGGATCGTGAGCGCGACCAACCGCGATCTCGGACGCGCCGTCGCGGACGGCACGTTTCGCGAAGATCTCTTCTTTCGCCTGAACGTGATTCCGATCGACGTGCCGCCGCTGCACGAGCGCCCCGACGACATCCCGGCGCTCGTCGCGCATTTCTCGAACATGCATCGCACGCGAACGGGGCGGCGCGCGCCCACGTGGACGGCGGAAGCACTTTCACTGTTCGCGGGCTATCGCTGGCCCGGGAACATTCGCGAGCTCGCGAACATCGTGGAGCGTCTGGCGATCCTCCACGCCGGCGGCGACGTGGATGCGCGCCACGTTCGCGCGGTAATTCCGGTCGACGACGGCGCGCGGCGCGCGGACGAGCCGCTTCCGGATCCGGCATCGCTCGACCAGTCGCTGAGCGACACGCTCGATGCGCACGAGCGCCTGTTGATCGTGCGGGCCCTATCGGCAGCGGGAGGCAACGTGGCAGAGGCATCGAGACGGCTCAAGACCGATCGCGCGAACCTGTATCGGCGGATGCGGCGCCTCAACATCCCGGTGGGAGAGGAGTGATGCGCGCTCGCAGGATGTGGGTGCTCTCCGCAATGGCGTGCCTCGGTGCGGCGACGAGCGCGCGTGCGCAGGCACGCGACACGGTGCCGCGCGCGCTGCCGCCAGCGGTGGCGCGCGAGGCGGTGAGCCTGTTCAACCGCACCGCGATGTTGCGCGCGACGGGTGAGACGGTGATCCCCGTTGCGCGCGTGGTCACTGGTGATGTGGCCGTACTGAATGGGCCGCTCGTGATTGCGGGGCGGGTGACCGGGCGCGTGCTGGCGATCAACGCGGACGTCCTGTTGCGTCGCGGCGCACGTATCGATGGCGACCTGTTCGTGGTCGGCGGCGAAGTGGAGGGACGTGAGGGAGCGACGATCGGTGGCTCGGTGCGCGTCTATCACCCGCCGCTCCGCTACACGCAGCAAGGCGACCAGCTCGTGGCGCGTGAGGAGGGTGACCCGGAGGACTCGTGGTGGCGGCGGTGGGAGCGCATGGGGCGCCGGAACTTCAACCGGCTCGAGATCGCGAACGCTGGCGTGTACAACCGGGTAGAGGGGCTGCCGGTGCGCGTGGGCCCAGTGTTGTACCGCGACCAGGGCTGGGGTCACTTCCGGCTCGACGCCACGGCCATCCTGCGAACCGAGAGCAGCTTCTCGGGTGCCGAGCCCGACGTCGGGCACGACGTGACGGGTGAGGTACGCATCGGGCGGCAGTTCGGCGCCACGCTGGGCGGACGTCTCTTCGACCATGTGGACGGTGTCGAACAGTGGCAGCTGTCGAACGTCGAGGTGGGACTGGCATCCTTCCTGTTCCATCGTGACTACCGGGACTACTTCAACCGTCATGGCGGCCGCGTGCACGCCGCGCTCCGTGCGACGCCGAGTGCGGACCTCACGCTGAGTTACGGCGACGAGCGGTGGAGCTCACGCGCGACGCGCGACCCACCTGCGCTGCTTCGTAACGAGCTGGCCTGGCGCGAGAATCCGCGCATGGATGACGGTCGATTCCACGTCGCGAACCTGACCCTCCGGATCGACACGAGGAACGACGACTTCAACCCATGGGCGCGGTGGTACGTGCTCGCGGACTATGAGCGCGGAACGGGGATGATCGATTCGTACGCGCCGACGTCGTTCGGCGTGCGCACGACGTTTTCCGGGCCGACGCGCTATCAGCGCGGCTTCTTCGACTTGCGTCGCTACAACCGGCTGGGACCGAGCGCGGCGCTCAACCTGCGCCTCGTGACTGGCGGCTGGCTGAGCGGCGATCCACTGCCACTGCAACGCCGGCTGTCCATCGACGGGCCGGGCACGATTCCCGGTTTCGATTTCCGCGTGATGAGTGGCTCCGACGTGGGCACGTGCGCGTCGGGCACGCCGACCACCGGCCGCCCCGCGCAGTGCGAGCGCATCGCGCTGGTGCAACTCGAGTATCGCACGGACATCCGCCTCTCGTTCTCCGACTGGTCGGGGGAGGATCGGCGGACGCGCTTTCGCGCCGACGGCGCGTGGGTGTTCTTCGCGGACGCGGGACGCGGCTGGCTCGTGAACTCACCGGGCAATGCACTCAACGTGGGGCGACGTGAACTCCCTGCGCTCTCGACGTATCGAACGGACATCGGCGGCGGCCTGGACTTCGACGTATTCGGCCTGTACGTCGCGAAGGCACTGTCCGTTCCGCAGGAGCCGCTAAACGTCTTCCTTCGCGTTCGGCACCGCTTCTAGGTCATGCAAAGATCCGGACGCGCGATCGCGCTCCTGCTCGCCCTCTCCCTCATTGGACCGGCGCGGCTCGCTGCGCAGCGGCGCGCGACGCTCGAGGTCGCGCCGCCCACGGCGCCGGGCACCGGTGCGCTCGTGACGGCGACGAACCTGTTCGCCGACGCGGACATGCGCGATCTGGTCCGCAGCGGATTCCCCGCGTCGCTGTCCTATCGCCTCGAGGCCTGGAGTGCGATCGGTCTCTTCGACGACCTCGAGGAACGCGCGGAGTGGCAAATCATCGTGCAGTACGATCCCTCGGCGGAGCGCTACAACGTGGTGAGGCGCCAGGGCGGACGCATCGATGACCTTGGCAGCTACCAGACGCTCGCGTCGGCGCAGGCGGTCATCGAGCGTCCCTATCGCGCCCCACTCGTCCCGAAGCGTCCCGGCACGCGCTACTACTACACGCTCGCGCTGACGATCGAGGCCCTGTCGGTTTCGGACATGGACCAGCTGGAGCGGTGGCTGCGCGGGGTGCGCGGAGGCACGGCTGCCTCGGCCGTGGGCAGCGGCATCCGCACGCTGATGCTCCGCATGCTCGGCGGCGAGAAGCGAACATTCACGGAAAAGAGCCCGTCGTTCAACGCACCGTGATGGCAGAAACGAAAAAGGACAGCTATCCGATCGCTGCCCCTGCTACTCCGTGCTCCCCGGTCGGCCTGCGCGCGTCAGGATGCACTCGGTGCTCGAGCGCCTCGAGCTGGTGGAGCATCGCGTCGCCGTAGAAGGTGCGGATGTAGCGGGCCTGGGTCTGCGTGAGGCGCCGCACGGCCCACGACAGGTGGACGAAGTGCGGCTCCACCGGATGCGTGAGCGGGTGCATGCCGATCTCGTGCGGCAGCCGGTTGCCCTTGCGCGTG
>JBKJMP010000368.1:0-3278 GCA_046596395.1 Gemmatimonadaceae bacterium | reverse complement strand
GCCGCGACTCGCCGAAAATGCGGATTCCGCCACTCGCAGCTGCTGCACCGCGACGCGAGTGTCGAGCGACGCGAGCTCTCGCGCCTGCTGCGCGGTGCCGCGACTCGCCGAGAATGCGGATTCGGCCACGCGGAGCTGCTGCACCGCGACGCGTGTGTCGAGCGACGCGAGCTCGCGCGCCTGTTCCAGCCGCGCGCGCGCCTCGTCGAGGTTTGCCTGCGCGACCTCGATCTGCCCGCCCACGCGTCCACCGCTGAACAGCGACATGCTGATCGCGCCGCCGACCGTCCAGTTCTGGCTGTACTGGTTCAGCGACGGCAACGCGCTGTTGGGGAAGAAGAGTCGCTGGTAGTTCGACGTGATGGCGAGCGACGGAAGCAGGTCTGCGCGTGCGACGCGAAGTTGTCCTTCCTGCGCGCGAACGGCTTCCTCACTCTCGCGCACGGGCGCGCGCGAGGCGACCGACGTGTCCACCGGCAGCGGCGATGCAACGGTGGCATCCGCAACCGCGTTCGCCGCGATCACCTGGCTCACTGTTCCGGGCTCGTCGATGGGTGTCGTGAGCGTGAGCGGCTCGTCGAGCGGCAGGTTCAGCAGCTGCTTCAGGCGGAGGTACGCGATCACGCGATCGCCGCGACGCGCGATGAGCACCGGGATCTGGTTGTCTCGCGTGACCGTCGCGCGCAGCAGGTCGAACTCGCTGATGTTGCCGACCGTCTGCGCAACGCGCGTCTGGCGGAGCACTTCTTCCGTCTGCGCCGAGGCCGTGTCGGCGAGATCGGCGAGCTTGTCCGCGAGCACCGCGTCGAAGTAGGCCTGCGTCACGTCGAGCGCGAGCTGCGCCCGCTGCGACACGAGCCCAATCTCCGCCGAGCGCCGCTGCGCGGTGGCGGTGGAGATCTGTCCTTCGTTGCGACCGCCGGAGAAGACGCTCTGCGAGAAGGACAGCCCGAACGTATAGGCGTTCTTGGCGCCGAAGCCGACGCGACTGAAGTCGATGCCCTCGGCCGCCGGGCACGTGGACGCCTGCGCGAGCGCCGCGGCACGCTCGGCCGGCGTGGCGTTGTCGGGAATGGGCGGTGCGCAGATCGACTGCGGCTTCGGTGCGCTCGACGGCGTCGTGGAGTCGGGCGCGCCTCCCGCAAGTGCCGAGAACTGCGAACGCAGCGTTCGCGTGTAGGCGAGGCTGCCGTTGAGCTGCGGGAGAGTCTGACTGCGCGCCTGACGCGTGATGCCCGACGCGCGTGAGAGGCCGGCGCGGGCAATCTGGAGTGCTTCGCTCTCGCGTGCGGCGAGACGAATGGCGTCGGCGAGCGAGAGTGATTGCTGCGCGTAGGCGACGCCAGGCGACAGCGCGATGGCCGCGAGCAGCAGCCCGAGCGCGAACGTGCGTCCGCCTGGGTGTGATGCGGCGGTCCGAACGGCGTTCATTGTGCGGTGGGGGACTGGGGAAACCTTCATGCGATGCGTGACCGGGACTTCCGTGCGGGGACAGCGGCCTTGCCTGCGCCGATCATCTGGAGGAAACACTGCGTGTAGCGTGCTGCCGCCTCGTCGATGGGCGGATACACTTCCGGCACGAAGCTGCGCGCGATGGCGTCGCTCATGACGGTGCCGATGAGCATCACTGCCGCGGCGTCAACGTCGATATCCGGCCGGGCCATGCCGCGTTCCTGAAGCCGGCGCAGGTAGCCCGTGACGGAATCGTGCACGGCCCGTCGGCCCCGGCAGGCGAACTCCGCGGCTTCGGGGCGTTCGTCGATCTCGCCCATCGAGTGGATGAGGAGTGGCCGCATCTCGCGCACGCGCTCGAGACTGAGACGCACGAACTCGCCGAGCTCCGCGGGGGGATCGGACGGTTCGGCGGTCAACTCTGGTGGCGGCGACTTGGCGTGATGGAGGCAGAGCACGGCTTCGATGAGCGCGCCCTTGGAGCCGAAGGTCCGGAACAGCGTGACCTCGTTGACTCCGGCTTCGATGGCCATCAGGCGCGTCGTCGCGCCGCGGAAGCCGTGCTTCGCGTACACACGGGATGCCGCTTCGAGGATTCGTTCTCGGCTGATCATGGGCGGAGAGTGTATCGTAAACGCATGAGTAAGCAAGTACCTACTTGCACGCATACACGAAGATATGCCGAAGCAAAGTCTCGTATCCGTTGGTCGCGCAAGGTCAGGCCGTTCCGCCCGTCGCGCCCACCCCATCGCATGCGACATGGCCAGCCAGTCCTCGCGACTGGCCACCATGCGACGCCGAGTCGCGCCACTGGCGAGCGCGCGGAGAATTTTGGCCCGCTTCCGCTGCCACTCACCGCGCGCACTGCCTCGAACGGTCGCAAAACCTTCGTGTTTTACATTGGACGGATTACGCGGATTTGACGGATAAGAGCGCAATGAAGGCGATTCACCGACACTGACCCCGCAGCATGAAGCATTTTGGGGTTTTCTTTCATGCCGACGGGCTCGCATCGCGCGCCGAAATCGGACTGTAGGATTGGTCAAACCCGCGAAAGCCGTCCAATGTAAAACAGGCTTAAGCCGTTTTAGGCCGTCCTGCGATCAGCGCGCGCCGAGCGAGAGCCGCGCACGGGACCGGAGCGCATTGTCAACCTCGCGCGCCGAGATCACGCGCGGCACGCGCATGCCCCGCTCGGCCACCCGAGTGGGCACCTGGACGCGTGCCACCTCTCCTGCCGCATCAACCTCCACGAGCGCCTGCGCGATGTCGGACGTCTCCTGGTGCACCGCGATCAAGAGCGTCCACACGCCCGCGTCGCCCCACTGCTTCTTCAGCGCATAGGCCCCGCTACGCGACGTGGGTGAGAATGCCAGCTTCACGCTCTTCCGCTCGCCGTTCACGATCCCCTCGGCAGTCCCGGTGACCGGCAAGGCCACCGGCGTGCCGTGATGGAATGCGTGCACCAGCAGGAACGCGTCGCGGGTCGTCGCGTCGTACGGATTGACCGGCGTCTCGATGGAGATCCACGGTGGGCCAGCGGGCGCCGTGTGCGCGCTGACGGTGTCGCTCGCACCGAGGGTGGCGAGGGTGCCGGCCAACAGGGCGATGGTGGTACCGCGAAGGGCCGAACGCGGTGAGAACATGAGTGCCTCCAGTGCGTGTGTGCAGGTGTGATTCCGCACGGAGGCCAAACGTTGTCGTCGTGAGCTTGCGAACGACCTGCACCTTGAACCTCGCGACGTACAGATCCTTCGCTTCGCTCAGGATGACAACAGCGCTGCGCTCAGAATGACAACAGCGCTCAACTAACCGAGGACGCTTTG
>JBKJMP010000298.1:0-2742 GCA_046596395.1 Gemmatimonadaceae bacterium | reverse complement strand
CTGCAGTATCCCACGAAGGTCGCCCTGTGGACCGTGGTGCCGATGCTCTGGTCGGGGCGGCTGATGTCGCTGTTCATCCGGTTCCTGAATGGCAGCGGGGGGGTCATCCTGCGGCTGATGCGCGTGCGTCCGGCCGGCCATGGCCACGTGCACTCTCCCGACGAGATCGAGTACCTGATCGCCGAGAGTGGGAAGGGCGGCGTGTTCAAGCCGAACGAGCAGGTGCGGCTGCGGCACGCGCTTCAGCTGGGGCAGCGGTCTGCGCGAGAGTTGATGCAACCGCGCACGCGCGTCATCGCGCTCGACGTCGATACCGCGATCGACGAGGTCCTCGAGGTCGCGATGGAGTGTCCGTACACGCGCCTCCCCGTGTACGAGGACTCCATCGATAACATCATCGGCATCGTCCACGTGCGCGATCTCGCGCTCGCGAGCAGTGACCCGCACGTGCCGGTCTCGTTGCGCGCGCTCATGAAGCCCCCGCTCGTGCTTCCTGAATCGATCAGCGCGGACCGGCTCCTCGTGAAGTTCAAGGAGGAGCGGCGCACGATGGCGGTGCTCGTGGACGAATTCGGCGGCACGGCGGGGCTCATCACGGTGGACAACCTGCTCGACGAATTGATCGGCGACATCGCCGACGAGTTTCGTCCGGCGGCGGCGGTGCCGGTGCGGTTGCCAGACGGACGCGTACGTCTACCGGGCCTTCTTCCGGTCAGCGAGGCGTTGGCGTGGACGCGCGTTCGGTGGACGACGCGGTACGCCACGGTCGGTGGGCTCGTGGCGAGCCTGCTGCGCGAGGAACCGAGGATCGGCGACCGCGTGGTGATCGAAGGCGTGGAGGTGGAGGTCGAGCAGGTGGGCCGCCGCGCGGTGGTCAGCGTGCTCGTGTCGCCGCCGCGCGATCGCAAGGAGGACGGGCACGATGACTGAGGCGATCGTTCCGACGCTCATCGTGCTGTTGCTGCTGCTCCTGAACGCGCTGTTCGTTGCGGCGGAGTTCGCGATCGTCGGCGTGTCGCGCCCCGTGATCGACCGGCTCTCGCGCGACGGGGATTGGCGCGCGCGGATCGTGGCACGGGTCCTTGGCGATCCGGGGGAGCAGGACAAGTTCATCGCCACCGCGCAACTCGGGATCACGCTCGCCAGCCTCGGTCTCGGCATGTATGGCGAGCATCTGCTGGCGGAATGGTTGGCGGGCCAATTGACGTTTCTTGGGCCTGATCCATGGCTTGCGGCGCACACTTTGGGGAGTATCATCGCCGTCAGCGTCCTCACGTACTTCCACATCGTGATCGGCGAGATGGTGCCGAAGTCGATCGCGCTCCAGCAATCGGAGCGGAGCGTGCTGTGGATCGCGCCGGTGATGCGCGTGATCCAGTTCATCGTGCTGCCACTCGTGCTGCTGCTGAACGGGATCGGCAACGCGATGCTTCGGCTGGTGGGCGTGCGCCGCGACCGCGTGCAGGACGAGCAGTATCGCACGCCGGAGGAGCTGGCGTACCTCGTCCACGAGTCACAGCAGGGTGGCCTGCTGCGGAGCGAGCAGGCGCGCGTGGTCGCGGAGCTGCTGGACTTCGACGACCTCGTGGCGGGCGACGTGATGGTGCCCCGCGTCCGCGTGTCGGCGATTCCGGTGGGCGCCGACCCCGAGGCGCTGCGCGCGATGCTGCGCGACCACCCATTCACGCGGTACCCCGTGTACGAGGGAACGCTGGACAACATCGTCGGCATGCTGCACGTGAAGGACATCCTGCGCTGCCTGCCGCGCTGGGAGCAGCTCGCGGAGAGCGACGTCCGCACCGTGCCTCACCTTCCTGCGACGGCGACGATGGATCAGGTGATGGCGGCGCTGCGCACGGCGCGGGCGCAGATGGCGGTGGTGATGGACGAGCAGGGGGGAACGGCGGGGATCCTCACGGTGGAGGATCTCTTCGAGGAGGTCGTGGGCGACGTGGGCGACGACAAGTCGCCGCACCCGGAGATCTGGAAGGAGGCCGACGGCCAGATTCGCTGCACGGGCACCATGCGTCTCGAGGTCCTCGGCGATTCGCTCGGCGTGGACCTCGAGCACGAGGACGTGGAAACGGTCAGCGGTCTCGTGCTGATGCTGCTCGCGAGACCGCCGGTGGTTGGTGACGTGGTGGTGTTCCGAACTGCGCGGGTCGTCGTGCTTGCGACCGAGGGCAACGGTGTGGCCGAAGTGCGCGCCACCCTCGGTGGGTAAGCGCTAGCGGCGTTTCGCGGCGGACTTCTTGGCGCCGGACTTCTTCGCGCCGGTCTTCTTCGCTCGCCCCTTCTGGGCAAGCGCGCTTCCCGCCGCCGACTTCGACGCCTTGCTGGTCCGGCCGTCGCGCAGCGTCTTCGAGGCGCTCTTCGCTGCCTTCGCGCTGGTCTTCTTCGACGTGCCCGATTGTGCGAGTGCACTTCCTGCGGCGCTCTTCGACTTGCTGCCCGTGGACTTGCTGCGAAGCGTCTTCGATGCGGCTGTCGCGGACTTGGCGCCCGTCTTCTTGGTTGCTGCCATTCATGGCCTCCCGGTTCGAGTGACTTCGCGGCAGACACGAGCACGTTACATGCCGAAGCATTCTTGATGCGCGCAATCGGTGGGGATCGATGCGCCCGGGCCGAGAGACTGAAATTCTACATTGGACGGATTTCGCGGATTTGACGGATGAAGGCCAGATGATATCGCGCGATGTCAGCCCTGCAGCATCCAGAGAATCCTGAATCTTTCATGTCGAA